>VGOX01000087.1 GCA_016875755.1 Chloroflexota bacterium | reverse complement strand
ACGTTTACTCCCCAAGTCCTTGATTGCATTGGGCTTCGCTGCTTGTTGCCAACTCGCCCGACTTGGATAGCCTCTTACGTGCTTCGTATTCCTCAAACCGCAGTTTTGCTTCCGGCTTCCTCCAGACCCTGCCTCGCGACAACGCCCTTGCCTTCCGCTAATGGTTGGTGCAATCAACCTCCATAAGGGTCTTTCACCCTCTAGCCAACGCCCATGCTGGGCGCACAACAAAAAGCCTCTCGCTTTCGAGAGGCTTCACAATTCACTTGCAATCTTTACGGCGTAAAACGCCATTCTTCATTCGGCTTGTACCCGTAAGCGCGCGCCACAGGTGCGGCAGAAACGGTCACCGGGCCTGGAGCGTGTACCACATTGCGGACAGTATGCTCCCGTTTCGTCATCCGCGTCGGATGTGATTTGCAAATGTTTACGGCGGCGGGAGCGGTGGGAGGAGCCGCGTCCTGCCTGAAGATAATACAACACACCGCCAGCGATCATCACAACGCCCAACCCGCCGATGATATAAGGCAGGGAATTGTTCAACGAGACGCGCCCGGGGGTGTTCTCATCCACCGGGGCAAGGGGTTGAATGCCTTGCGGTGGATTCAACAAGGTATCACTTGTCTTTGCGTATCGCAGGTTCAACGTGTATTGCTCGCCTTTTTCAAGGCGCACTACTTCACCGTCATAATATTTGAGTCCACTCACCTGTTCGATGGAGCGATGCGCAGGTTCCACAGAAAGTGAGGTGGTATCCGATGGTTCCAACACGCTGACTTTAAAAGCATCAGCCGCATAGTCACCACCCCATACAAACGAATAACTACGCTGGTTACCGTTGAAGGTCAGTGCTTGATAGTATTCGAAACGATAATGTGCATTCTGGGTGATCGGCAGGGTAAATGACTGCCAATCGCCACTGCCATCAGGACCTGTGAAATCAGCATTCAAAAATCCGCCATCGGAAGTTTGCACAGCCACCGCGATCAAATTGGCATCCTTCGGAATGCGGAAGGTTAGATCCACAGGCAGCGGCGTAGAAGGGTCGATCAAAAAGTCAACGATCACGAGCATGCTGGGCTGGTCGTATTCGGGCCACAACTGCACGTCCACACTGGTAAGGGTCACATCAGATTGGGCAGATGCAAAAGTGGGAAATACAAACAATACCCCCAACATCAAAATTATGAAAAGTTTGCGCATGGATACCTCCAAAACGATAAAGTTTTCTCTATCTTACCATGCGCTAATTTGGGCGGTCAGAAGCGAAGTCACCTAGTATTGCGGATGAATGTCACCCTTTTTCTCCGCAGGGATTTTAGGGGCGCAGCAATGCTGCGCCCCTACAACGAACGTTGTTATATTGCGCGCACCAACTGCCAACACATACGATTGTACGGCGTGCGAACACCATGTTTTGCGCCGCGCCGCGTCACAGCACCACAGATGGCATCGATCTCTGTTTTCGCACCGCGCTGCACATCCTGAAACATGGACGAATGATTGGATGCAGTTTTGCGCGCCACCTCCTCCGCAGCCGAAACAGGGTTGCTAAACGGCAAATGGACATGCTCTGCCTGCGCCACCGCCGCCGCCTCATTCGCCAGCGCAGACATCACCCGCCGCGCCAGCGGACGCGAGAGCAACTCGCCATTCGGGATCTTCAGCAGCGCTGTCAGCGGGTTGATCGCCGCGTTGATGACCAATTTGCCCCAAATGAGCGACTGCGCATCTTCCACGACCTGCAAATTAAAATTGGATTCTCGCAGCACCGCCTCTAACGGACCAAGAGCCTGATTCTGTTCCAGTGAGAGGATGCCCTCTCCGCCCATTTTCACCAAGCCTGGTCCGAGCAAAGTCGCGCCAGTGGTGGTGACACCCTGAGAAACCCGATCAGGTCCGAGGTCCCGAATGAGCGTTTCGCGGTTGCCGATTCCATTTTGAAGCGTAAGGGCAAGTCCATCTTTGGCAAGCGCATCCCGTAATTGACGCGCCGCGCGTTCCGTCTGCCACGATTTGACAAGTACCAGCGCATACTTCGCACCGCTCACCTCATGCGGATCATCCGTTGCAAAAACGGGGTACGCATGTTCGTTTCCATTTGCGTCAACGATGCGCGCACCGTTCTGTTGCAGTGACTTCAACCCGCTTTTCCACGTCCCCAGCATGGACACGGAATGTCCCGCCGCGCTCAATCGCGCTGCGAACAGTGTGGCAAGTGCGCCTGTGCCGACCAGTAAAATATTATCTTTCATCGCAACATCCTTCTCACTTTTCACTTATTACTTATCACTCAAAAATTCATCCCACTCATCATCCGTCATTTCGACAGTGTGTTCCGGGGCGGGGAAACGTTTGGTTTCAATGTCGTCGATGTATTCGGCGAATGCCTTGTTCATCGTTTCATGCAAATTCGCATATTTCTTGACGAACTTCGGCGTGAAGCGATCGAAGAGACCGAGCAGATCATGCGTGACCAAAACCTGACCATCACAGCCAAGCCCTGCACCAATGCCGATGGTGGGGATGGAAATTTTCTTCGAGATGAATTCCGCCAGCCGCGCAGGTACAGATTCAAGCACGAGACTGAACGCGCCCGCTTCTTCAAGGATTTGCGCATCTTCCAGCAGACGTTTCGCCGCCGAGGCATTTTTGCCCTGTGCGCGGAAGCCACCCAGCTGATGCACTGACTGCGGCGTGAGCCCGAGATGCCCCATTACGGGAATTCCCGCCCCCACAATGGCACGGACGGCGTCTGCCCGCTCACGCCCGCCTTCGAGCTTGATTGCGTCCATGCCGCCTTGCTGCAGGAAACGCCCCGCATTGCGGACAGCCTCCTCCACCGAAACCTGATACGACATGAACGGCATATCGCCAATGAGCATGGATGACTTCGCTCCGCGCGCCACGGCGCGGGCATGGTGCAGCATCTCCTCCATGGTGACGGGTAAGGTGTTCTCATAGCCCAACACCACCATCGCCAGCGAATCGCCGACGAGGATGGAATCAATACCCGCCTTATCTATCGCCATGGCAGTGGGATAGTCGTAGGCAGTGAGCATGGTGAGCGGCTCGCCGCGTTCCTTCTTCTGGCGGAACGTGAGAGTGGTCACCTTTTTACGCGCAGCGTGTTGTGACATGTTTGTTGAAACTGGTGTTACAGTTGACATGGTACCCTCCGATAAAGGTAGAGTCCGCTTTGCGTGCTAGTCCCCTATATTTACACGCGACTTCGGTTGAAATGGTTTTCGCCGTCACGTTCACAAGGATACGTGCGACCCTTACATTATTCCATAAATCTGTTTTTTCGCCTATAATAAATTTATCAGAAAAACGTCTCAAATACTATCAAAGCTTCCCTGAAGGAGAAACCCCATGCGAAGAATGTTTGGCTTTTTGATCGGAATTTTCGTCGGCTCACTGGTCGGCTCAGTCATCGCCTTGCTGCTTGCCCCTGAATCGGGTGAACAACTGCGCGCCGAGCTGCGCGACCGCGGACAGAGTTTCCTCAACGATGTGCGCCACTCGGCAGATGCCCGCCGCATCGAACTGCGCGGACGGCTCGACTCCCTGCGCTCACCACGCGATGAGTTCTAGCGTTTGTAAGGGTGCAGCAATGCTGCGCCCTTACTTGATCGTTTCGTAAAACTCTGCCACCTGTTTCATTATCACCCCATACTCCGCTCTGGCGGAAATTATATGTGCATTCAGACCTGCTGCCTCACGCCGCAGGTCTTCTCTTTCCAAGCCTAACAAAATCGCATCGACTATCGACTGCGGACTGCCCGCATCCACCAGCAAACCGTTCTGCCCATGCGTGATCCACTCACGGATGGAATCAAGATCGCCCGCAACGGGGAAACATCCGCATGCCATTGCCTCGATCAACGAATTCGGCGTGCCATCATGCACACTCGGCGACACCACGATCTGCGCGCGGCGAAAGACATTTCCCATTTCAGAAAACGGCATAGGCGGCATCAACTCCACCGCACTTTCAATTCCCAACTCGCGCACCCACGTTTGCGCCTGCACTTCGCCCTGCATCGAAGAACACAGAAACTTCGCATCGGGTCGTTTCGCCAACACCAACGGAATCGCTTTGAAAAACGAATCGTTGCGGACATACGGACGTACTCCACGCGGATTAATAACGACGGGATTCGTCACAGGCTCGGCAGGCGGATAAAAAATCTCGCTTCGCACTCCGCCGCTGCCGGGCGCCACCAATGTGACCTTGTCCACGCCCAAACCCCACTCGTGAGCCAGCCGTATATCGCGTTCCACATCCGCGTGCAAGGCATCGACAGCTTGCATCACCCGCCGCGTGTGCATCTTCATCAACGGCGTGGACGGGGCGTGCAGGGTGAAGTCGTTGCCCCAGATGGAGATGAGAAACGAGGGACGGGTAACGAGACTTTTCAGTGCAACCGCTGCCAGCATCCCTTCGTATGGGATGCGCATAGCGTGGACGATATCGGGCTGAACTTCCTTGATGAAAGCGCGCAGTTTGGGCGCGGCAGCGGGAAGGGTTAGGGGACCAAGCCACTGCCTGATTTTGGTGCGCAGGCTCAGGGTACGGGAAGAGGCGGAAGAGGGAGCGGATGTCCGCTTTTTGGCGGCGCTAAAGGCTACAGGCGTAAACTCCAGCCGCTTAACGGGGAAATCCAATTCACAATCGAACGTGGTGGCGACGAAAACTTCATCGCCGCGTTCGACAAAATATTTCATCCAGTTACGTGAGATGGGAGAGCGGGCATCGGTGACAAAAAGCAGGCGCATAAGGTGATTATACATCCCTACTTTGTAGTATATTTAAGCGTATGAGCAAAGGGCGCGTCCTCATTGTTGAAGATAATATGGATACCTATGAACTCGTACGATTTATCCTTGAAAAGGATGGGTATGAGACTTTTCTGGCAATGAATGGCCGCGATGGGGTGAATGCGGCGAGTAAGCAATCTCCAGACTTGATCATTATGGATCTTTCGATGCCCGAAATGGACGGTTGGACAGCCACCCGCCTGATCAAAGAAAATTCGCAAACTTCCGCAATTCCATTAGTGGCCCTTACTGCTCATGCCCTGCCCGGTGACCGTCAGAGAGCCATGGAGGCGGGCTGTGATGATTACATCGCCAAGCCCATGGACCTGCTTGATCTACTGGAAATTGTAAATAGCTGGATGCAACGGGGCGCTTGAGAATTCAAATCTTTTCACACCAAGAGGAAAATAAATTATGAAACAAATTTGTGTCGTCGGCGTGGGGTACGTCGGTTTGGTAACAGCGGCATGTTTTGCCGACCTGGGGAATAAGGTAACCGCGCTGGATGTGAACCAGGAACGCGTGGAGAATCTCAAAAAGGGTATCATGCCCATTTACGAGCCAGGGTTGGATGAATTGGTAAAGCGTAACATGAACGCGGGGCGCATTACCTTCACCACCTCTTATAAAGATGCGCTCAAAGGCGCGGAATATGCCTTCATTGCAGTCGGCACACCCTCAGGGTCTGACGGTTCGGCGGACCTGCAATACGTTGCCGCCGCCGCCAAATCGATTGCGGAACATATGACCGGGCCGCTGGTCATCATCAACAAATCGACGGTTCCGATCGGGACTGGTGACTGGGTTGCCGACATTGTGAAGGGTGCGCAGACCAAGCATACTGACTTTGCCGTTGTCTCCTGCCCCGAGTTTCTACGTGAAGGTTCCGCCATCGGCGACTTTATGAGCCCGCACCGCACCGTGATCGGCTCGCTCGACCGCGACGCCGCGAACAAGGTTGCACAACTGCACCTGCCCCTGCGCGCGCCCATCGTTATCACCGACCTGCGCACTGCTGAAATGATCAAGTACGCTAGCAACGCCTTCCTTGCCACCAAAATCTCCTTCATCAATGAACTTGCCGACCTGTGTGAACTCGTCGGCGCGGATGTGAAGGAAGTGGCGGCAGGCATGGGCTACGATGCCCGCATCGGACGTCACTTTTTGGATGCTGGTCTCGGCTGGGGCGGTTCTTGCTTCCCCAAGGACGTGGAAGCGCTGGCCTACATGGCAAAAGAAAAAGGACTGGACCCGCGCATTCTCAACAGCGTGATGGATGTCAACTATGACCGCCGCAAGACCGCCGTGCAGCATGTAGCGGAAATGCTCGGCGGCAGCGTGAAAGGCAAGACCATTGGTCTGCTCGGTTTGGCATTCAAACCCAACACCGACGACATGCGCGATGCACCTGCCATCACCATCGCCGAAGCGTTGGTGGAAGCAGGCGCGAAAGTCCGTGCGTATGACCCCGTCGCGATGGAAGTGGCGCGTCCCATTCTCCCAGCGGTGGATATGTTCGATGAGCCGTACCAACTCGCAAAAGAGTGCGATGCGCTGATGGTCGTCACCGAGTGGAATGAGTTCAAGCAGCTTGATCTCGAAAAGGTGAAGAGCCTGCTCAAGTCGCCTGTGATCTATGATGGACGCAACATCTACGAGCCTATCCGCATGAAGGAAATGGGCTTTACCTATCGCTCCATCGGAAGGTAGTTGGTAGTTTCATAATTATTTTGTTGGGTAGTTGTTCATTATGCAGCTACCCAACAAAAAACTATCCAACGCATAACTACATGACCAATCCCCCCGTTTGTAATTACGAAGGCTCCGATTATCAGCAATCCTTTTGGGACCAGGGCGGGCGCGAATACGAAGACCGCGCTGAAGCCATTGCCCTGAAACGCCTGCTACCCAAAAGCGGACGCCTCATGCTCGAGCTTGGCGCTGGCGCCGGGCGCAACACTCCGCGCTATGCAGGCTTCGACCGCATCGTCGTGCTGGATTATTCCACCACGCAACTGGCGCAAGCCCAGCAAAGGCTCGGACGTTCCGACAAATACATCTACGTCGCTGCGGATGTATACCGCCTCCCCTTTCGGGACAAGCTGTTCGATGCTGCGACGATGATCCGCGTCCTGCATCATATGGCAGACGCACCCAAAGCGCTTGAACAGATCAGGAACACACTGCAACCCGGCAGTATCTTCATCCTTGAATTTGCCAACAAACTGAACCTGAAAGCCGTCCTGCGTTACCTGCTCGGCAAACAGACATGGAGTCCGTTCACGCTGGAGCCTGTTGAATTTGTCAAATTGAATTTCGACTTTCACCCGCAAGCCATCCGCAACTGGTTGAGCGGACTTGGCTTTTCCGTGGAGAGCACCCTCACTGTTTCACACTTCCGTCTGGGGTTGTTGAAGCGCATCGTCCCTGCCAAACTGCTCGCCGCGTTGGATGGTCTCTTTCAGCCGACAGGTGCGCTGTGGCAATATACACCAAGCGTGTTCGTACGTGCCAAAGTGAACGGCAGCGCAGAAACCATCGAGCTTCCAACGGATGTGCTATCCCTGTTCAAATGCCCGGACTGCGAAAAAGGGGATTTGCAGAACAAACAAGACCACCTGCTCTGCCCGTCGTGCAATGCGCGCTGGGCTGTCAATGATGGGATCTACGACTTTCGTGAACGCATGAAGTAAGTTGCAAGACCGGGAGGCGGCATATGACCCTGCCCCAAAAATCCCGCCCTTTGTGGAACCAAAGACGAAGCCGCCCCGCAAGAACGGTGTGGATACGCGCGGGATGCTCAGCATTGTGACCATGCTGGTCAGCCTTGCTGCGTTGACGGCATTGTCGTAAAACTGGTGGTGCTGGGATTCGCCTTTATGTTCGGCTGGGGAGCGGGGCTGGTAAGCATCCGCGCTTTTGGAAATTTGGTTTACTCGTGACTCCACTGCAAAAAGGGTAGCAACCCTCGTCAAAACCGAATAAATTTAATACAATCAACGCATGTTCAGAAAAAACACCAAACACCAACAACCCGCATTGATTAGCGCCGCCA
>VGOX01000086.1 GCA_016875755.1 Chloroflexota bacterium | reverse complement strand
GCGCTGCAGCGCCCCTCTGCAAATCGCTCCCCAACCTGTGATATATTAACCTTAACAAATTGCACCACCTTAGATCACCCCTTTTTCAACTCTAAAGACACTTATCCACCTCAGGTGTTATCTGCTTCGGTAGTCTCAAAGTTACACGCCATTGATGCGGCCAGCAATGCGACGATTGCCAGAAGAATTGACCTGTGAGTTGATTTCATTCTTGCCTCTCTTTCCATAAGAGCATTCAAAAAAGGTGAACGCGGCGGTTGCACGCAGCCGTTCCTTGCTTTTCAACTTTTCAAGGGGATGCAGTAAGTATATCAGCATGTGACTCTCTGCTCAATAATATAAAAACTCACCTGCGGGGATGAAATCTCGCGGTGAGTTTTTGTACATCGGATGAAGACGCCTCATCCTTGTTTTGGCAGGTGACCGCCTGCCTCAGCCTCGTCCAACACTGCGAGGATCGTCCGCTCCAGTTCGCGTGCTGCGGCATGACTCAATTCCACCGCCACACGCGCCGAGGGACCATGAGCCTCGTTTACGAAATCAATATTCAACGAATGTTCAAATGGCGCATCGAAGGGATGGTCATACGAAACATTCGCCTGCTGCAACTGAAACCAACCCTGCTGTCCCTTGCCGCTTCCGTCCACTTTTACTTTTTGCGTGATCATAGTGCACATACTTGTTTCCTCATGTCATTGCGAGCCGCACTTTTGCGGCGAAGCAATCTACGCCAAATTCTTCTCTAAAAAAGCAAAGGTCTTCTTCCAGCCGTCCACCGCTTGCTCCTGCCTGTAATTGGGACGGTGATAATAGAAAAAGCCGTGTCCTGCATTCGGATACATGTGGAACTCGTAGTTCTTGCCGTGCTTCTTGAGTTCCTCTTCATGCAAGCGGACTTGTTCGGGGGTGGGGCTGGAATCTTCCTCGCCAAATAAACCCAAAATGGGACAGGACAGGTCACGGGTGTAGTCCAGAGGCGAAACGGGAGTTTTCACCTTTAACTGGTCAGGAGTCATCACCACGCGTCCGCCCCAGCAATCCACGATGGCGTCAAACCCTTGCACCCGGCACGCGGCGAGATAGGCATGCCGCCCGCCCGAGCAGGTGCCGAAAATGCCGACCTTTCCGTTGACATCCTCCAGCGCGCGGACATGTTTCATCGCGCCCTCGAGATCGCCGACCGCCTGATCGTCAGGAATGCCGCCATCCGCATGCACCTTCGCTGCCACATCTTCGGGCGTGCCATGCCCCGCGCGGAAGTACAGGTTGGGCGTGATGGTGACGTAGCCGTTCAGCGCAAATTTATAGGTCGTCTCGCGATACCATGCATCCCAGCCAGGCATGTGATGCGCCAGCACCATTGCAGGGAATTTTCCCTCGCCCAGCGGACGCGCCAGATAGGCATTGATTCTTTCCCCGTTCGCGCCAGTAATGGTCACGGTTTCCGCCAGCACGCCTTCATACATGTCGGTTGTGTACATGGGAGTCTCCTTTTTGGAAGTTGGTTGTTGTTATTGTATCCGATACCGCAATTTTGACTCATGCTATAATTTTGTTAGGTAATGATTATGAAAACCAAGATTCGCATCCCACGCAAGAAAATTGTCGAATTTTCCCGTCATTGGAAGGTGACGGAGTTCTCGCTTTTCGGCTCAGTATTGCGCGATGATTTCCGCCCCGATAGCGACGTGGATGTTCTGGTGACATTCGCTCCCGATGCGCAGATCAGCCTGTTCGATCTTGTACAAATGAAACTTGATTTGGAAAAAATTTTCCGCCGTCCTGTGGATGTGATCGAAAAAGACGCATTGGAAAACCCTTTCCGTAAACGTGAGATTTTACGAACGGCACAGGTGATTTATGCCGACGAATGACAGGGATATGTCCTATTTGTGGGACATGCGGAAATACTCACTGGAAATAGCCGAGATCATTCAAGGCGTTCCGCACGCAAAATTCATCGAAAAAAAAACGATACGTTACGCAATTGAGCGCTTGTTGCTGATTATTGGTGAAGCTGCCAATCATGTTTCAAAAGAGTTTCAAGCAAGCCACCCTGAAATTGAATGGGCACAAATCATTGGTTTGCGAAATGTTCTGGCTCATGAATACGGCGAGGTGAAAATGGATAAGATCTACCTTGCTGCAACAAGTCGCATCCCTGAGCTTCTTGAGAAATTGACCTTGGTTTTGGCTGAATAACTTTTAACCCCATCTCTAAAACTCAATGGTATAATCCCGCCCATGCAAAAAATCCTCAAGACCACCGCCGCCGCTCAAGCCGCCGCCGCTACGCGCGCGACCTGCACACCTGTCACGGCTTGAGACGAGAGGAAATGAATTCCAGTCCCGAACCCACAGGTTCGGGACTTTTTTATTATGTCATTGCGAGGGCGACGCTCTTTTCGCCCGAAGCGATCCCCCAGCCTATTTTGGGATTGCTTCGCCGTCAAAAGCAAAAGCGCGGCTCCCAATGACAGAGCGCTTGGTATAATTCGCCAGTCATTTTCAAAACATCGGAGATCGTATGAGCAAAAAACTCACAGGCAACCAAATTCGTCAGGACTTCATCGACTTTTTCGTGGAACACGGCCACACCGCTGTGCCGTCCATGTCGCTTGTCCCGGGCGGGGACGCAACGCTTCTTTTCACAAACTCAGGCATGGTGCAGTTCAAAGATGTCTTCATTGGCACCGACAAAAAGCCCTACACCCGCGCCGTCGATTCGCAAAAATGCATGCGCGTGGCAGGCAAACACAACGACCTCGATGACGTTGGACGCGACGACACGCATCACACCTTCTTCGAGATGCTAGGCAATTGGTCGTTTGGCGATTACTATAAAGAAGATGCCATCGCCTGGTCGTGGCAATTGCTCACCGAAGTGTGGGGCTTGCCCAAAGACAAACTCTACGCCACCTGTTTCAAAGATGACAAGGGCAACGTCCCGCAGGATATTGAAGCGGCGGAGATCTGGAAGAAACAACCTGGCTTCAACCCCGAGCATGTCCTCTTTTTCGGGCGCAAGGAAAACTTCTGGCAAATGGCAGAGTTTGGTCCCTGCGGACCGTGCTCCGAAATCCATCTTGACCTCGGCGAAGAACGCGATAACCTGCGCGGCACCGACCACGTCTGCGGCGTGAATGGTGAATGCACGCGCTTCCTTGAACTCTGGAACAACGTCTTCATCCAATACAACCTCTTCGACGACGGTCGCCTCGAACCGCTGCCCGCCAAGCATGTTGATACAGGCATGGGCTTCGAGCGCATCGTCTCCGTGCTGCAAGGCGTTGACTCCAACTACAAGACCGATCTCTTCGCGGGCACGCTCGATGTCCTGCGTTCGCTCACAGGTCACACCGAAGCGCAGATGCTCGCCGACTTCACGCCCTATCGCGTCATCGCCGATCACGTCCGTTCCGCGGCATTTCTCATCGCCGATGGCGTCGTCCCTGGCAACGCGGGGCGCAACTACATCACCCGCATGATCATCCGCCGCGCCGCGCGTTTCGGCACCAAGATCGGTCTCAACGAACCCTTCCTTGCCAAAGCCGCGCAGGCAGTCATTGACGAATACGGCGATTTCTATCCTGAATTGGAAAAGAACAAAGCCGCGATTTTGGATAACCTGACTCGCGAGGAAGTCCGCTTCGCTCGTACGGTGGAAGCTGGTACTGCCCATCTTGAGAATCTACTCTCCGAGCTCCGTGCTGAGCGGAGCGGAGCGCAGTCGAAGCACGAGCTTGTGTTGGACGGACACAAAGCATTCGACCTGTACGCCACCTATGGTCTGCCCTTGGAAATCTCCCGCGACATTGCCCGCGAGCAAGGCCTCGACGTGGACGAAAAAGGATTCAACGAAGCCAAAGAAGCGCACGCCAAAGCCTCGGGTGGCGGCAAAGCCATGGGCAAACTCGGCGGCGAAGATGCGGAATTCTTTGCGAATATTTTGAAAGACCTGCAAGCCAAAGGCAAACTCGGCAAAGACGGTGTCGAATATGACCCGTACACCAGCCCCACCGTGGAAGGTGAAGTGTTGGCGTTGGTCGTTGGCGGCGAGTTGGTCGAATCCGCTTCGCTGGATGATCAGGTCGAAGTCATTTTGCCCAAGACTGGCTTTTATATTGAAGCAGGTGGTCAGGTCAATGACAATGGTTTCATTCGTGGTGCGGGTTGGGAGATCGAAGTCACGGGCATGCGCCGTGCTTCTGCGGGTGTGTTGGTACACATCGGTGAGGTGATTTCGGGTCACCCCAAAGTTGGTGACAATGCCACCGCCGAAGTGGACGCTGTCCGCCGCCATGACATCATGCGCAATCACACGGCTACGCATCTTCTGCACAAAGCCCTGCATGAAGTCCTCGGTGACCATGCCCGTCAGGCGGGTTCGCTTGTTGCCCCATCTCACTTACGCTTTGACTTCACCCAACCTGATGGCATGACCCCTGAACAGGTCGAACGCGTCGAGCGGATGGTCAACGAAGCCGTCGCAGCGGATATGCCTGTCGTCAAGCAGACCAAATCGCTGGATGAAGCTAAGAAGGAAGGCGCGATGGCGCTCTTCGGCGAAAAATACGGCGAGGTCGTGAGAACGATTTCCATTCTTGAAGATGAGAAAGACAAATATTCCTATGAACTTTGTGGTGGTACGCACCTTGACCGTACTTCCGATATAGGCTCCTTCCTCATTGTCAGCGAAGGTTCTGCAGCAGCGGGCATTCGCCGCATCGAAGCGGTAACAGGACGCGGTGCGTACGACCTTATCCAGAAACGCTTCAAGACCCTCAAACAAGCTGCTGGCGCGTTAAAAGCCGCAGTGGATGAAGTGCCGCAGAAAGTGGATGCGTTACAGGACGAAGTTTCTGAATTGAAAAAGGAACTTGCAGCCTTGCGTGCGCAAACTGCTCTTTCAACCTTCAACCTGCAACTTGCCAATGTTCAAACCGTGAAAGATGTAAACGTACTCGGTGCGGAAATCCCCAACGCGGACGTAGATACCTTGCGCACACTGGCAGATAAATTCCGCGAGAAATACCCGAAGAACGGTGCGGCGGTATTGGTGACGGGCGCAACCGTCATCGCTACCGTCACCGAGGACGTGGTTAAGCGGGGAGTAAAGGCTGGGGACCTGATCACAGGTATCGGCGGGAAGGGAGGCGGACGTCCCAATTTGGCGCAGGGCAGTCTGGCTGGAGATGTCAAAGAGGCTTTGGAGAAACTTCCAAAGGTTGTGGAAGAAAAAGTAAAGTAACCCCGTAAGGACGGAGCATCGCTCCGTCCTTTTTATTTATCTGACTCTGCGCATCGAAACCCGCGGCTCAAGCCTGCCGATTGCGGCTGGTGCTTGTATCGTTTGGTGACGAGGAGATCAACCGCATCATATGCGCCGCTGCGCAGGGAACGCTCGAAGCCTTCATCGGGCCCCATGGGATTGCTTTCAGGCATTTCTGAATAATAAGAATCACTGAACCAATCTGCTACCCACTCGCGCATATTGCCGACCATATTCAATGCTCCATACGGGCTGGCGCCCATGGGGTAGCGATAAACAGGCACCGCCTCGCCGATAAGTGACTCGGCATAATTGGCATAGCGTGGAGTAGGTGCTTCATTGCCCCAGGGGTATTTGCGCCCATCGGTACCGCGTGCGGCCTTCTCCCATTCTGCTTCTGTAGGCAATCTTCTGCCAGCCCATTCGCAATATGCAACAGCCTGCGTCCAGTTTGCGTATGCAACGGGATAATTCCGATAAACCCACTTTCCGTAATATGGATTTTCACTGAGAGCAGGCAGGCTGCATGTGCCATCATCCACGCATTTTTCATACATGGCATTCGATACTTCCACCTGATCGATCCAAAAGGCATCCAGGTAGATCGTGCGTTGTGGGGAGTTTACATCAGGCTCGCCTGGCTTGCCCATCAGGAATTCTCCTGCAGGGACGTACACCTGTATCATTCCGTCCCCTGCGGATGTCTTTTGTTGGATCGGTTTGTTCACGATCTCCTGCCCGATGTTGAAGGAAGCGAGGTCGTATCTCAGCCGCTGAAAGGAAAACGTCCCTGTTTGCATGGCGTTGAAGGTGCGGACTACAACATCGAGATTAGAGGTGAGTATGGCTGCCGAGATGATGAAAGTAAACAAAACGGCTAGTTTTAAGGCGGTAAGAATTTTTTTCATTGGTTAGACAGCAAGGTCGGGGTTCAAATCGCTAAGAGATTGTGCAATTTCGCTTGCATGAACGAGCGAGTAGCTCAGCAGTTCTTCCACAGACTCGACCAGAACATCCGCGTATGGGATCAAGTCCCTTGCATTCGATACCCCGCAAAGTACGCCGACGACCAGCCCTGCTCCTGCAGTGCGTGCCATCTTCAAATCTGCGGTGGTGTCGCCGACCATCATGATGTGGGCGGGGTCAATCTCAAGCCTTTTGCAAATGGTCAGGATCATATCTGGCTCGGGCTTGGCGGGGATGCCATCGTCCGAGCAGACCATTGTCTCGATGTAATCACTGACATCGAACGCGTCCAGCATGGCTTGGGTGGGGGCGCGGTCGTCGGTGGTGGCGATGGCGAGTTTGATTCCCTGACGATGCAGGTGATGAAATAATTCGCCCATGTCTGTGAAGGGTTTGGCAAGTTCCACAGGTTCAGGAATCACCCATGCTTCTTCAACGATTTTTGTAGCGGCTTCTTTTGAAAAGCCCTGCGCCGCCACAACATCAACTGTCAATTCATACAGCAGATGCATGGGTGTGGCGGCGAGTTTTCCGTGTGCCAGTACTTTGTTCCTGACAATGTCGTAACCCATGGCTTCGCACAACGCTTCGCGGATCCCTGCACCGCAGAGCGCGGTCAGATTGTCCGCGAGGATGAGCGCCCAGCCGCCCCACATGGCATCGAAATCAATCAGCGTGCCGTCTTTGTCGAAGATGATCGCCTTGGCTTTGAAGTTTCGTAATTTATCCATTCAATCCTGTCTCAAAAATAAGGTGACAGTCATTGCGAGTGACTGTCACCTCTGTATTGAATTCAGCGCGAACTATTGTACCTGAGTTTCAAAGACCACCTTTCCATTTACCAAGGTCAGCGCGGCGCTTGCCGTTAAAATATCTGCGGGGTTCATGGCAAACAGGTCATGCGAGAACAAGACCAGATCAGCAAGAAAGCCTTCGCGCACTTGTCCCTTTTCATTTTCTTTGAACTCGGCATATGCCGCATCGCGTGTGTAGCCGAGGATGACTTCTTCCAATGTCAGCCGTTGATCAGGGTCGTTGACATCCCATTTTTGGCGATTGAGCGCGGCGTGGATATGCACCATCGGGTTGAACGGCGCGACGGTCCAGTCACTGCCGAGGCATAAGCGCGCCCCTGCATTTTTCACGTCGCGCCAAGGAAAGGATTTTCCCCAGCGCTGCTTCCCAACGCGGTCGGGCCAGACATCCCCGTCGCCCAGAGCGAGCGGCGAATGTCCCGTTTGCATCGAGGCAATCACTCCCAACTCTTTGAAGCGCGGTAAATCATCGGGATGGACGACTTCGATATGCTCCACACGGTGACGACTATCCCGCCTCCCATTCGACTGTTGAACTGTTTCGTACCCATCAAGCGTTCGCCTCACTGCACCATCCCCGCAGCAATGGACGAACATCTGCAAGCCCAATTTGTCGCAGGCAGTTGCCATATGGTTGAAGTGTTCCGCAGAAAATAAACCGTCAGGCTTTGCGTTGTGGTCATCAGCGTAGGGCTCAATGGTAAGGGCGGTGTAAGATTCCCATACGCCGTCCATGAAAAACTTTGCCGCCCCGCCGCGCACAAATTCACCCTGCACTTGCGCCATTTCAGCAGCTTCATACAAGTCAACATCCATTGTTTCAGGTTTGATATGATATGGC
>VGOX01000085.1 GCA_016875755.1 Chloroflexota bacterium | reverse complement strand
TTTCACCATGGGCGAAATTGATCATGCGCAAAATGCCATAAACCATGGTGTAACCGAGTGCGATCAAGGCATAAATGCTGCCCTGTGAGATGCCAAAGACAATGAAATCAATCCATTGCTCGCCTGTATATTTTCCGCTGCTAAGTGTGGAAAAAGTGCCGTACACTATAATAAAAACAATCAGGATACGAAACCCCCACATAAAACCGCTGATTGCCCAGTCTGTTAGTCGTTCTCCAAGTGTCGTTCGCATGAACCGACTCCTACGAAAAGATATGAGAGTGGTGAGGCAGTTATACACTGCCTCACCACTTTGCTTACTGGTATTACGAATTAGGGGTAGACCTTCTTGGGGTTGGGGTTGGCTTCGTCCTGAGGATTCCAGTCATCCGGGTTGGCGCTGGTGATCTCGTAGATCGCGATCACAGGGGCGCCGCAGTCACCAGAAGCGGAGCAGGAGAGCGAGCCGGTTACGCCCTGGAAGTTCTGGGTGGCGTAGATGGCATCGCGGAGAGCCTGGCGGGGCACATAGATGGTGCCGTCGGCTTCAACCACAGCAACCTGCTTGAGGGCGGCGAACAGGATGTTCGCGGCATCGTAAGCGTGGGCGTGGAAGACGGAGAGCGGAGCGCCACCATACTTGGCGTTGTGCTTCTCGATGAATTCAGGATAACCACCGGGGAACGCGCCGAAATCGGGGCTGGAGAGGTACATACCAACGGTGTTGTCACCACCCGCCTTCAAGAAGTCGGCGGTGAAGATACCATCGGAACCAGCGATCTTGACGTCTTCGAGACCGGCAACATCACGGATCTGGTTGACAATGAAACCGCCAGCGGCAACGAATACGGGGAAGTACACGAATTCAGGCTGGGCAGCGGCAATGGTGGTCAGCACAGGGCGCATATCGGTCGCGTCCTTGGCAACAGCTTCCTGGGCAACGATCTCACCACCGAGGGCGGCGAATTCGTCAGCAAAGACCTGCTGAAGGGCTTCTGCGTAGGCGGAACCATCATGGATGGTGGCAGCCTTGCGGACACCGAGAACGTTGTACGCAAATTCAGCCACAGCCTTACCCTGGAATGCATCGCTGTGAGCGGTGCGCAGATAACCAGCATAGTCCGGACCACGAGCGGGGTCGGTCAACACCGGGCGGGTGTTGGAGGGGGAAATGGTGGTCAGACCAGCATTGGTGAGAGCAGCGATACCGCCGACGGTCTCATCCGAGCAGCTGGAGCCGATCAAACCGACGAGGGAGGTGTCGGTGGCGAGTTTCTGAGCAGCGGTGGCGCCACCTTCAGGGGTGCACAACGCATCTTCAGTGGTCAACAGGATGTCGTGACCTTCGAACTGGCCGCCCATGTCGTCGATGGCGATTTCGACGCCGCGCTTGGAATCTTCACCGAGGCTGCCGTCCGCGCCGGAGAGAACACCCCAGTACGCGATCTTGACGGGTTCGCCGGGGGCAATGGTCACACAGCCAAGGGCGTCGGTGCATTCGTACATGGCAGCGCCGGTGTCGCCACCAGCATCACTACCAGTATCACTACCGGCATCACTACCGGCATCACTACCAGCATCACCGCTATCAGCGGCAGGGGCGGCTCCGCCACCACAGGCGGCGAGCACCATGCTGGCGATTACCAGCAGAGAAAACAAAGCGAGCAAACGCTTATTCATTCTATTACTCCTCCAAAGTATGTTTAGGTGAAATCACTTTCCCGCTTGCGCGGGTGGACAAACGAACCAGCAGACAATGCTTTCCTATGTCGGCCTCACCTCCTTTTGAATGAAAGTTCCCTTATCGTAAAAGTAAGCCCAAAAAAACCTATTGCTGGTTTTTTTTGTGGCTTAACTGATTACCTGTAATATACAGCACTCGAACTTGAATTTAAGAGCCAATAATACGTCTGTTTTTTCAATAGGTCAAGTGCCCTGATAGCAGGTTTTTAGTTACTTGTCTATCCAAATAATTAAGCACGGAAATTAACCCGCTGCCGCATGGATGGAATCCATACTCTATTTTGCTTTATTGTGATTTGTCGTTGGGTTTATACAAAAGGTGTTCACGGATGCGCAGATCCGTATTGCGGATCTTCATGGCAAGATCTGCTGCAAGGTTATACATCAGTCTATACCCCAATTGCGGATACGTCTCGCAGAGCATGATGATCTTATCTCTTGGAATGACCAGCAAACGAGTATCCTTTTGAGCTGCATGTGCAGAGGCAGATCTCAACCCCTCATTCACCAGTGCCACTTCACCAAAAGATTGCCCGCGCCGCAAACGTGCCACGGCAGTGCGGCTCTTACTGCTAAGTGAACCGGTTGTACCGCGGTTGATCAAAATATCAACCTCACCTTGTACGATGACATACAACTCTTTGCTGCCGCTATTTTCTTTAAAGATCACTTCGTCTGCATGAAAGACAACCTCTTCGCAAAGATTGGCGACCAACTCCAATTGAGTTGGCGTGAATTGATAAAAAATATCGCTTTGCTTTAGAAAATTTACGAGGTTGCTCATATCTTTTATGGAAGCCTTTTCAAGAGTGTAGCATATTCATGGATGAACCGCAAACGCATCAAGCCTACGGGTAAGTCTGGTTCAACCAGTCGAGTGGATCCACCTGGATGCCGTTCACCCATAACTCCCAATGCAAATGCGCGCCAGTGACGCGACCCGTTCCGCCAACCAATCCGATGACCTGATTCTTCTCTACCATATCACCTACATTAACCTGTATCGCAGATTGGTGCCAGAAGCCGCTGTACACCCCCCAGCCGTGATCGATCACTGTCGCATTCCCGCGCACCGTCCACGGCCCGGCGAAGATCACCCGCCCTGCCGCAGGAGCAGTAATGGGAAGTCCATCACCGCCGCCGAAATCCAACCCAGTGTGGAAGCCATTGATGCTCAATTCCGTTCCCTGACCAATATACGTGCGGCGATTTCCATAGCGCGAGGTGAAATAAGTAGACTCTGCGTACGAAATGGCAGGAGAAAGGAAATCCCCCGTCCAAAACTTTGTTGGGGTTGCAGGAGCAGTGAGGTTGATCAACTCCTGCTGTTCAGGCTCAGTAGAGGCGGGATCGATCGTAGCGACATCGACATAAAGAAGCGGGTCGTCGGGATAATTGCCTGAGATGATGAGGATGAATTGCTCATAGGATTGCTTGCTTCCATCGGGAAGTGTTGCATCCAACCGCAGCGGATATACGCCCGGCTCCAATAATGCATGAACACCTTGTAGCGCAACCTGTGTGCCATCTTCATTTGGAAAAAAATTAAGCGGACGATCGACCAACATGCCGCCAAGTGTGGTACCCGGAGGTGTAGTGATTTTGATTACCCCCGTCCCGCCTTGTTTGATCGGCAGGGTGCGAATCTCCGCACTAAGGAAGGCGGAAGGTAAACCGCCTGTGTTGTTTCCGCTGCTTTCACCGGGTGCAAATAAAGTGTCGTTTGGAAGTCCATCCCACGACCCATCCAGATCATTGATGTTGGAAAGAGCCCAAACATTTGTGTTATTTTTTACCGCCAACTCAAACACAGATTCGCCAATGGCGGGCGAGATGCGTTTGTTGTTTTGGTTTTCTCCCTGCACAGGGACGATCATACTCACGCCCACATAGAACTCGCTGGGGCTAACCACACGGTTTAATTTCTTGAATAAACTTTCAGGAACTTGTGTACGGCGCATGAGGCTGCGATATGAATCGCCAAAATTGATGAATTCGGTGCCAAGGATGCCTGTTACGCCTTCCAAGCCTGGAATGACAAGTTGCTGACCCGCCGCCAATTGATTAGGGTCGCTGATATTGTTCGCCGCCATTAATTCAGTCAGTGTCACACTGAAACGCGCTGCGATCGATGAAAGGCTGTCGCCGGGTTGCACAATATAAACAGGACCCTCGCCATTCTGTGCTTGAACAGGCTGGAGGGGAGCGATCAGCATAAATAGAATACTGGCAATGAAGAAAAACTTACGCATTCCTGAATTCAACCTTGTCACCGATTTGATAATCATCCCAACGGTTGGGATGTATTTCGAGTGTGTAGCGGGCATCTGCTTTGGGGAAGTAGGCAGGCCGCCACGATCTGGCTATGACCTTATCCACTACCCGCATATCAGAGTTGATCCAGATGACGGCAAGGTCAAATGGCACAAAAAGCATGTGGATGGAAGTGTCGAGGCGTGAATCTTTTTTCTCTACGAGGAGCAAGCCTTCCTCCGGAAAGAGGCGGGATCGGAACATTAATCCGCGTAATTTGCAAAGGAATGTGTCGCAATATCCCACACGGGCAGGCTGCTTAATGGGATGGGTCAGGTTGTTTACGAAAATGGGATGAGGCATGATTCTAATCAGAAAACAGGGCGGCATGTTCGCCGCCCTGCCTGCATGGTTTTGGGTTATTGAACCTGTTGGCTGAAGATTTTTTCTACGCTATCCATAAGTTCTTGGGGGCTGAAGGGTTTTGCGATGTAGTCGTCCACCTTGGCAATATGAAGACCAAGGACTTTGTCGATGTTTTGCGCCTTCGCGGTGACGACAAATACGGGGATATCGCGTGTGGCGGCATCTGCCTTCATTTGTTGGTATACTTCTGTTGGTATACTTCCCAGCCGTCCATATCGGGCATCATCAGGTCGAGTAATACAAGGTCTGGATGCAACTCGCGAATTAAGCGAACCCCTTCTACACCGCCTGCGGCGCCATGCACTTCAAACCCACGCCTGCTCAATATCAGCCTGATCAGATCGATCATTTCAGGCTCATCTTCGACGCACAATATTCGTTTGACAGTTGTTTGATCCATGTTTCTCCTGTCTTCGAAGCAAGTTTACCATAAAAGAAAACCTCAAATATTGATGAACATCATTACCTGGAATGTGAATGGCATTCGTGCCGCGCTTGGAAAGAATGCGTTACATTGGGCGTTCGAAAAAAAGCCCGATGCGTTGTGCCTGCAAGAGATGAAAGCCCGCCCGGAACAACTGAGTGCCGAGCAATTGGGGGATTTGAAACATCCCTATATTTGGAATCCTGCAGAAAAAGCGGGGTACAGTGGTGTAACTACTTTTTACAAAACGCCCCCTGATGAGATCGTTATGGGGATGAACGAACCCAAATTCGACGTGGAAGGACGCGTCATTCAGACCCGTTGGGCTGGTCTGCGGCTCTTCAATATTTACTTCCCAAATGGCCAACGCGGACATGAGCGTGTGGAATACAAACTCGATTTCTACGCCCATTTGCTGGAATTATGCAATGATCTTCATAAAAGAGGGGAGCAGGTCATTATTACTGGCGATTTCAACACCTCTCACATGCCCATTGACTTGAAAAACCCAAAAGCCAATGAAAAGACCTCAGGGTTTATGCCCGAGGAGCGCGAGTGGGTGCAGAGATTTTTGGATAATGGATTTGTGGACGCATATCGCTCTTTGTACCCCGAAAAGGTGCAATACACCTGGTGGACGTACCGCCTGAATGCGCGGGCGCGGGGCATCGGCTGGCGGCTGGATTATTTCCTTGTTTCTGAAGCGCTCATGCCGCGTGTGCGGGATGTGATCATCCACGAGGGGGTGATGGGGTCAGATCACTGCCCAGTGGAATTAATTCTGGATGAGAACTTGTGAAGATTCTTCGGCGAAGATGATGCTGATTGTTTTTGCAAGCGGCCCAGGGGTAGATTCGAGGCGTGTTAGAGATTCATATAAAAAAAGACCGAGTCGCCGCGTCACCACCTTTGGCTTGGTATAATCTTGATGAACGTCAAATTTGGAGGATTCCGTGAATTCCCGTAGTCAATCGTTTTTTGTGTACTTTCTTTTGCTCGTAGCCATTGGAGCCATGTTATATGTGGGGTTCCGGGATAATACAAGCACAAGCGAACCGCTGACCATCAGTAAGGTGGCGCATCAGGTTCAAAATAACAGTGTTTCGAGAATTGTTGTGGAAGGGAACGATGTCATTCGTGTCGTTGCCTCCGATGGCACCGAAACCGAAACCCGCAAGGAAGCGAGTACAACTCTGGTGGATCAGCTTCGCAGTTTTGGAGTGACCACTGAGCAACTCGCCAAATTGGAAGTTGAAGTGAGCGCGCCTTCTGTATGGGGTGGTTTGTTGAGCGGTGCGTTGTATCTTCTGCCGATTCTGTTCATGGGTGGTTTGCTTTGGTTTATTTTCCGTCAGGCGCAGGGCAGTAATAATGCTGCCATGTCGTTCGGGAAATCCCGCGCACGTATGTTCAGCGGCGAGCATCCTACTGTGACCTTTGCGGACGTGGCTGGCGCGGAAGAATCCAAGCAGGAACTTGCCGAAGTGGTTGAGTTCCTCAAGGAACCGCAAAAGTTCATTCAACTTGGCGCGCGCATCCCGAAAGGCGTGTTGCTCGTCGGTCCTCCCGGAACGGGTAAGACTTTGCTGGCAAAAGCCGTTTCTGGTGAAGCAGGTGTTCCATTTTTCTCGATCTCAGGCTCTGAGTTTGTGGAAATGTTCGTGGGTGTGGGCGCAAGCCGCGTGCGCGATCTGTTCGACCAAGCCCGCCGCCATTCACCATGCATTATCTTTGTAGATGAAATTGATGCTGTGGGCCGTCAACGTGGAGCAGGGCTCGGCGGTTCACACGATGAACGTGAGCAAACCCTCAACCAAATGTTGGTTGAAATGGACGGTTTCGATACCGACACCAATGTCATCATCATTGCTGCCACCAATCGACCCGATATTCTGGACCCTGCCTTGCTGCGCCCCGGTCGCTTTGACCGCCGCGTGACGTTAGACCGCCCCGATGTTAAGGGACGCGAAGCCATCCTCAAAGTGCATGCCAAAGGCAAGCCATTGGATCCAGAGGCGAATCTCGCCACGGTTGCACGCGGCACACCTGGTTTTGCTGGCGCTGACCTCGAAAATCTGGTCAATGAAGCGGCCATTCTCGCTGCCCGCCGCAATAAAAAATCCATTGGTCAGCCTGAATTGGAAGAAGCCATTGAGCGCGTGGTGATGGGACCGGAACGCAAATCCCGCCTGATCTCGGACGAAGAGAAGCGCATCATCGCCTACCATGAAGCTGGTCATGCCATCGTGGCAAATGCCATCGCTGAAGCAGATCCTGTCCAAAAAGTGACCATTGTTGGCCGCGGGCAAGCGGGCGGCGTAACGTGGTTCCGCCCCGATGAAGACCGCATCCTCATGTCTCGCAAGAAGATGCTCGCCACATTGGCAATGGCTCTGGGTGGGCGTGCCGCTGAAGAATTGATCTTCGACGACATTACCTCTGGCGCTTCCAATGACATCGAGCAGGTCACCCGCATGGCACGCGCCATGGTCACCCGCCTTGGCATGAGCGCAGAAATGGGCACCATGGCGTACGGACAGAAGGAAGAGATGATCTTCCTTGGGCGCGAGATCTCCGAACAGCGCGATTACTCCGAAGCTGTTGCCGAGCAGATCGACCGCGAAGTCCGCAAGTTGGTGGAAGACGCCTACAAGCAAGCCATGGCTCTCGTGAAGAAATACCGAAAGCAGTTGGAATTGGTTGCCACCAAACTTCTCGAAGTTGAATCCCTCAACCGTGAAGAGTTTGAAAAACTTGTGCCGTCGCCCGCTGGTAAGAAGAGCGGAACGCCGCAGGTTGCGTAAGTTGGTAGAGCAGTGGCAAGTTACAAGTAATAAGTAACAAGATTGGAATCGAGTAGGGAGCGGCGGCTAACCGCTCCCTCTCACACCACCGGACATGCGGGTCCGCATCCGGCGGTTCACCAAGAGTGGCGCAGATACTCTTGCGCTGGATTTTCTTCTGTCTCGTGCCGAGGACGGCTCGACCCTCTCCACAACTCCCACAGGCTTCACCCGTTTCGTTTGCGAAGTAGTGCCTCTATCCGAAGCATTCGGTCTTCCGTGTTC
>VGOX01000084.1 GCA_016875755.1 Chloroflexota bacterium | reverse complement strand
TCTCCACCACCACTGAACCGTTATTCCGCGCAGCATGTGCCAGTGACGCGGCAGGCTGCACCACACCTGAAGTGCCGATCGAAAAGAAAACCTGACACGCTCTCGCCGCCAGCACCGCCGCTTCCAATTCTGCACGAGGGAGCGACTCGCCAAACCAGACCACATCAGGGCGCAGCAAGCCTCCACAAGCAGCACAAGTCGGTACGGCATCTGTATCATCGCCCCAAATTTCAACAAACATGCCACACTCCGCGCAACGGACGCGTTGGATATTGCCATGCAACTCCAGCACATTTTTACTGCCCGCAAAGCGATGCAGCCCATCCACGTTTTGCGTGATGAGCGTAAACTCTGAAACCTTTTGTTCCAACTCCACCAGCGCATAATGCCCGGGGTTGGGACGTACACCCTTGACGGCCTGACGCCGCCACGCATACCAATCCCACACGAGTTTTGGGTCGCGGGCAAAGGCTTCAGGCGAGGCAAGGTCTTCTGGTTTGTATTGTGCCCAAAGTCCAGCCTGGGCGTCTCTAAAAGTGCGCAACCCGCTCTCTTGCGAAACCCCTGCCCCGGTCAGCACAGCGATGCGCGTGGCAGATGTCAAAAAGCGGATGAAGTCGGCTGGAAAATCCATTATGGTTTCACCGTGGCAGGAGTCATTGTCGGAGTTGGGACACACTCCAACATGGTCATTTTTTGTTTGAAGATATCGGTACGCCCCGCCTCTACCCCGCTCTGAGTTGTTCCCACCAACTGATACTCCACCCACGCGGACTGGAAGAACGCGTCCTCAAGCATCTGCTCGGAAGAGAGATCGTGAATGAATGTGCCCGCACCGACTGTTTGCATGGGAATGCTCGTCCATTTGCTGGCGCGTTCGGCACGCAGACTTTTGAAACGCGCAAAGAGCAGCGCATATTTGATGTTGGCTGGGTCTGTCACCTGCACCGTAAACCGCACCGAGGACGGCGTGCATTTTGTGCCTTTATAAAAAGTATCAGGCGAAGCAAGGATGGAAACAAAACCTTCCATTTGAATGGTCGGGAAGGGTGTGAAAGCTGGCGTGATCAAACTGAATGGCGTAACGGTCCGCTCAGGCGTGGCTGTATCTTCAGGAATGGACGTGGGAGGTTTCACGCCGCTCAGTGTCGGCGTAGGAGTAAAGGTCAGGGTCGGCGTAACAGGCGTCGCTGTGGGAAGAGGCGTGTATGTATTCGTTGCGGTCAATACAGGCGTCGTCATAGGAACTGGCAGCAAAAACAATTGTTCCATCGTACAGGCGGAGAGTAAAAAAGCGCAAAGAAAAAGCAACGATGTTTTTTTCATGGTTTTTTCGTAGGCGTCCTTCTGATGACAACAGGCGTGGGCGGACACCCAGTGGATGGGTCGAGGCACATGCAGGGCGAAAGCTGAATTTCCTGATATGTTTTGGTGCGGCCCACTTCCTCGCCTTTATTATTGGTCGCCACCAATTGGAATAACACCCAGGATTTCTTATAATGATTATGTCCTTGAATTTCACTGCCGCGTAATTTGACGGTGAAGGTTCCATCCCCGTTATTGAACAGAACATTTCCCGAAGTCCACGGCGTGAAATCGTCTTCGTTCTCTGCATCCATCACCCGTGTAAAAATGACAACACTGAAAACCTCTTCGGGGTCATCGATCTCAGTTGTAATGGTCGTGCTATTATATTTACACCCGCCCCAATAGATCTTCTTTTCAGAGATCGTCACCGACGTAAACCCTGCCCCAGGGCGCGCAGTGCCTGCCACAGAAAAAGGTGTCGCCGTCACCGAACCGACAAATAGTTAAAATTGAAACGGGGTTGCTTCTGGCTGAAAAAAATCCTGCGTTGGAATGCGGACAATGGTCGGCGATACGGTAATGCTTGGCGTCAGGGAAGGTGTGACGGTGGCATTAGGGGAAGGCGTCATCGTCGCCGTGGAAGTCGGCAAGGCTGCACCTGGCAAGCACGCCTGTATCAAAAGTGCCAGTAAAAACAAAACATATAGTTTACGCATCGAGAACCTCATTCACGCTATAGCCAACAGATATTATATAATACTATGAACTTCAACCGATAATTTTACAATATCATGACATCCATCGAAGTACACGATCTGCACAAGGTATTTCAGACCAAACGCAAAGCCGCAGGGCTGGGCGCATCGGTGCGCGCTTTGTTCAAACCCGAGTACAGAGAAGTGGAAGCGGTGCGCCAATTGTCATTCCAAATGGAATCGGGCGAATTGCTCGGCTTCATTGGTCCGAACGGGGCGGGCAAATCCACCACCATCAAAATGCTCACGGGCATTTTGCATCCCACTGGCGGCGATGCAAAAGTACTCGGCTACGTCCCGTGGAAGGAACGCCAGAAACTTGCCTTTCACATCGGCACGGTGTTCGGTCAACGCCCACAACTTTGGTATCACCTGCCCGCGATTGACACCTTTACCCTTTTTGGAAAAATTTACGAATTGGATGACCGCGAAACAAAAAAGCGTATCGACTTCCTAACCGAAGCCTTTGAAATTCGGGATCTGTTGGAGACGCCCGTGCGCAAACTATCCCTCGGTCAGCGGATGCGATGTGAAGTTGCCGCCTCGCTTCTTCACCGCCCGAAGTTGATCCTGCTCGATGAGCCTTCGATTGGGCTGGATGTGGTTGCCAAGCAGCACATCCGCGACGCGATCCGCAGGATGAATCAGGAGGAAGGCGTCGGCGTCTTGCTCACGTCCCATGATGCGGGTGATCTGGAAGCGCTCTGCAAGCGGGTCATCATCATCAATCACGGACAGATCGTCTACGAGGACAAGGTCTCAAATCTAAAGCGCAAACACCTGACCAGCAAATTGGTCGAAGTCCGCTACGCGCAGGAAGTACCCGCAAACTTCCACTTGGATGGAGTGGAAGTTTTGAAAGTTGGGCGATACGGCGTGAAACTACGCTTCGACACTGCGCACACCTCCGTGGACAAAGTGATGGCGCATCTCTCCTCCGTCGGTGATTTGGTGGATATCACCATCTCTGACCCGCCGCTGGAGGAAGTGATCGCAAAGATTTATCGGGAAGCGCCGACGCGCATGTCGAGGCGGGAATGAAAAAGTACCTCGCTATCATCACCATGCAGCTCATCAACAATATCGCCTACCCTGGTGATTTTCTGGGGCGTTCCATCAGTATTGGCATCTTCCTGTTCATCTTTGCTGGCTTATGGGGCACAACCTTCCGCATCGCAGGGACAGACTCCATCAACGGGCTGACTTTTGCCAATATGATGTGGTATTTGATGATGGCGGAAACCATCGAACTTGGACGTCCGCGCACCAACCGCATCATCTCGGAGCAGGTCAAGAACGGCGAAGTGGCGTACATCCTCAACAAGCCCTACAACTTCCTGATGTATCACTTCTCATTCGGCGTGGGTGATAGTCTCCTGCGTGTGGCTATGAATATCGGCGTGGGTTTGCTTGCCGCTTGGTTGTTGGCAGGTCCGCCGCCGAGTCTGCTGGGCTGGGGCATGGCGCTCGTCACCCTCATCGGTGCATGGATTCTGCACTTCTGCATGATGGCGTTGATCGGTCTCGCTGCCTTCCTTGTGGAGGAAACCAATTCCTTCGAGTTGATCTATCAAAAATTCGTCTTCGTCCTCGGCGGGATGCTCCTGCCATTGGACATGTTCCCCGAATGGCTGCAAGGCATTGCGCGCGCGCTCCCCTTCCCCTATATGATGTACACCCCCGCACGTCTCTTCGTGAAACCCGATGTGGAATTATTCTGGCAGATGCTGGGGGTTCAGTGGCTTTGGGTAATTGCGCTAGTCTTTTTGCTTGCCATCGCTTATCGCGGCAGCGAACGAGTGTTAACGGTCAACGGCGGATGAAAAACTTCAAATTCCTCATCGCACTTTGGAAAGCCAACCTGCAAGCCGCCATGGAGTTCCGCTCCGCGTTCCTGACGCAGGTCATCTTTATGATGGTCAACAACGGCGCGTACTTCATGTTCTGGGTTTTATATTTCGACAAGTTCAAGGCAGTCCAAGGCTGGACGCTACAAGACATGATGCTGCTCTATGGAATCGCCGCCACCGCCTGGGGGACGGCTGCTTACTTCTTCGGACATTTCACCACGCTGGCAGAAGTCATCACACAGGGACGGCTCGACTACTACCTGTCTCTGCCAAAGCCCGTTCTGCTGCACGTCCTGGCATCTCGCAGCATCGGCAGCGGCATGGGTGACATCATCTACGGCATCGGCAGTTTCATCATCTCTGGCTATCTCACCGCGGATGGTGTCTTGCGCTTCGCGATTGCTGTCTTCACAGGTGTGTGCATTTTTATTTCATTCCTCACCATCATCCAAAGCCTGTCGTTTTGGCTGGGCAACACGGTGGCATTGAG
Source organism: Chloroflexota bacterium (assembly GCA_016875755.1). Taxonomy (GTDB): domain Bacteria; phylum Chloroflexota; class Anaerolineae; order Anaerolineales; family Villigracilaceae; genus Villigracilis. Next base: position 3,522 of record VGOX01000084.1, on the reverse strand, counting down.
CCAGATCGCCTTGAGCGCCGTGTTGACCTTCTCGCTGTATCCCAGTGCGTTGTTCAATGCCTCCACCAAATTCGTATTGCTGACCATTATCCCTGCCGCGCTGATCGGCTCGGTCCCTGCTGAATTTGTACGGGCATTTACATGGCAAAGTCCATTGCAAATCTCCGCAGGTGCGTTTGTCTTTCTCCTTTTGGCAGTGACGATATTTCATTCAGGACTGCGAAAGTACGAGTCAGGCAGCGCTATTCAAGTGGAAGTATAAAAAGAGGCGGTCACTTTTGAGTGACCGCCTCTTTTATCAAGCCGAAGCCCCCGAGTAACTCCGCAAGCCGAATTTCAAAAGGGTACGCGAAGCAATAAAGAGGACAATCGTCAGGGTGAGTGCGCCGAGCCAGGTTTGGAGGCTGAGGCGACCCGTCAATGCTTCGGCGGGGACGGTGACTGCGAATGCGACAGGGATGATGAAGGTCAGTGCGATGCGCAGCCAGGTGGGGTAAATGCCCACGGGCCAGCGCCCTGCGGCGTACAGACCTTCAAAGAGATTGGCGATCTCATGCACACGTACGAACCAAAATGCTGTAGAGGTGACGATCAGCCAGAAACAATAGATCATCACTGCGCCCATCATCAATGCAGAGAAAAATGCGAGCACCGACCAAACCGTGATCATCCAGTTCATTTGCGAAAGAGCCACTCCCAGCACGATCATCCCTGTGATCACATCCACCAATTGCCAAAGGCGGAACTCACGCACACTGATAAGAATCTGCGCGTCGGCAGGTTTGGTGAGGGCGAAATCCAGCAGCCCATCGCGGATGTCTTCCATCAGCCGTTCCATGTTCGGCTGAATGGCGGCACGGATGATGCCGCCCATTGTGATGAAAACACCCATCACCGCCAGCAATTCGGTTCGGTCCCAGCCGCCCAGTTCACTGGTCTGGCTGAAGACCAGGTTCAAACCGATCAGCCCCGTGCCGAGCGCAATGAAGGTTTGCAAAATTTGAATGTAAAGGTTGGCACGGTATTGAAACTCGTTCATGATACCGATGCGCAAATAGTTGTAGGCAAGTCGTAATCCCTGCATGTTAACCTCCCACCGCTGAAAACCTGCGGATGGCTACCTTCCAGATCAGGTTGACCACGATCCAGCCGCCGACCACCCATGCCAACTGCATCCCCAAACCGATGAGCATATCAGTCATGGTCAACTGACCAACAAGAACTTCGATGGGATAACCAAACGCCCATCGGAAGGGAAAGAACCACGCCAACTCCTGCACCCATGCAGGCATGAGTGAGAGCGGCACCAACCGTCCCGAAAGAATCAGCTCCGCTGCAAAATACAACTCAAAGAGAGCACTGACGCGAGTCGTCCAAAATGTCACCATGCCGAGCAGGAAAAGCGTAATCGTGCGGATGAGGTATGCCATCCAGATCGCGACGAAAAATACCACGCCTTCGAGCAGTGTGGGATTCAGTTCAGGCTTGAAGATCAACGAAAGCGCGAATGCCAGCGGAATCCACAAAATGATCATTACCACTTTCCAGCCTGCAAAGAACGCCACATCTTCATGCAACGGGTGGATCGGGCGCAGCAATGTTGTCGAGAGCCTGCCGTTACGGATGCGCCACTCCCAGCCATAGGGTGTGAAGGCAATGTTCATCTGGCGTACCAGCGTCCACACGATGTAATAGGCGGCGAAGGCGCCGGGCGTGTACCCGCCCACCATGCCACCCTGCTGGGTCGCCACCGACGACCAAACCACCATGTAAATAACGGGTTCGGCGATCATGCCGATCATGTAAAAATAATTGGCAACAGGGTATTGCCATTGCTCCAGCACAGAGATCTTCATCATGGAAGTGTAGTAATCGAAATATCGCTTCATTCCACAACATCCTTGCCAACCGCGAAAACGGATTCGATCACATCTTCGATGGGCGCTGTTTCGACGGTGAGATCCTCCACTGCAAGATCGTTCAATAAGCGGGATGTGACCGCCGAAGTTTTTTCCTTCGGGACGCGCAGCGTCACACGGGACCCCTCAGCTGCCACCACGTCCCCGAACTGACTCCAGTCTGTAGCAGCGCTGTCCACGGTGAATCCGATGGTCTTGAACGCGGAGAATTTTTCAACGAGCTTCGAGAGATCGCCATCGAATAAAAGTTTTCCGTGGTCAATCACAATGACGCGCTTGCACAGGGCTTCCACATCCGCCATGTAGTGACTGGTAAGCAGCACCGTCGCGCCGTACCGCTTGTTGTACTCCGCCACAAACGTGCGGATGCGCCTCTGCATGGTGACATCCAAGCCCAGTGTCGGCTCATCGAGAAAGAGAATCTTCGGCTTGTGCAGCAATGCGCCGATGATCTCCATCTTCATGCGTTCGCCCAAAGACAGGTTGCGTACAGGTTTTTGGACAAGGTCACCGACTTCAAGGATTTCGATGAACTCATCACGTGTGCGTTTGAATTCGTCACGGGGGATGCTGTAAATGGCGCGTTGCAGATCAAAGGAATCCAACGCGGGCAAGTCCCATGAAAGTTGGTTGCGATTGCCCATCACCAACGTGATCTGGCGCAGAAAATCATGCGAACGTTTGGACGGCTCATACCCCAAAACCGAGGTACTGCCCGAGGTCGGGTGTAAAAGTCCGCTGAGCATTTTGAGCGTGGTGGTCTTGCCTGCGCCGTTGGGACCAAGAAAACCCACCAATTCACCGGGTTGAATCTCAAATGAAATTTCGTCCACTGCTTTGACATTTTTATAACGGCGTTTGATGAGTCCCATGGCAGCGGCTTTCAAACCTGCCTCACGTTCGGGCACTTGATAATGTTTCGCCAGTTTCGAGATCGAAATGACAGAGGGCATGACTTTATTTCTCCTGATTGAGTTATTTTTTGCGGTTGCGCCCCTTGGCAATAAAAAAACCGCAGGGCAAACGCACCTGCGGCAAGGTTATACGGAATTGATACTACCGATTCAACCTGCTGGGAGGTACGCAAACGGACAAGTCATTGAACATTATGGTCGCCATGAGAGATACCTCCTTTCAGTAGTGGATTGAATTACCTCGTCAGTTTATCATAATTGGATTTGATATTCAAGAATTAATTTCCACTTGAAAAACCGGGTAAGACTAATGTACGGCTTGACGTTTATACAATAAGAGCAATAATTCAACACAATGAATTTTGTCTCAGCCTACCAATAAAAGTAAAAGGATATCCATATGAAAAGGCAGAAGATATTAATCCGTGTTCTAGATTTTTTCCTGATCGGCATTTTAATTGGGGGATGCACCTTTCCTGTAACAACATCAGATGAGTTCGATGTGTTTTTCGGTAGGCCAAGCAGCGGGGATGTGATCATGGTTGGGGAAACCTTTGATCTATTGGCTAACTGTCAACGACAATTAGAAATGGACATGGCGACAATTAGAAATGCCCATGGGATGGGATGCTGGGAGTGCGGCGGGGGCTAGCCCCCGCCGCACTCCCAGCATCGAAAAAAATTATTCG
>VGOX01000083.1 GCA_016875755.1 Chloroflexota bacterium | reverse complement strand
AATCCACGAGTAGGCTGGCATGAAACAGCAAACCGCCCGACGGCGCACGATAGACGCCCAGCCCGACAAGTTTTTTGCCGTTCACTTCAATGTCATTCTTGCGTCGGAATTTTGCTTCCACGCCAAGTTGGTTCAATCCGCGCACAAGCCCTTCGGAAAAATGGCTCATCATTTCACGCGCCTGTGCATAATTATCTTCGCCGCGCCCTGGAATGGCGAGCGCCACACCGAGCTGATCGGCGCCCATGATGATCGCGCCGCCGCCTGTGGGTCTGCGGTTGAGCGGAATCCCATTGGCGCGGCAATACTCAACGCGAATTTCGTTCTCGCTATTTTGAAATCTTCCAACCAACGCGCAGTGTGATTGATAGGTATAAAGACGCAAGGTCGGCTGGGATCGATTCATCCCAACACGCTGCGCCAAAGCCTCATCTGCCGCGAGACCGAAGGAAGCGGTTACGTTATCGTCGGTGATCAGTCGCCAGCCGCGAGTCCCCTCTCCCTGTGGGAGAGGGTTAGGGTGAGGGAGCATCAATCAATCCATCCTTGACTCTTATAACGTTTGATCTCCGCCTCAACCCACGCGGGCAGACCATCACCCGAAACCAATTGTATGGATTCGTTCTCCCAATCGCTAGGTTGAATGGCGATCATCCAGCCTTCGTTATATGGCGCTTCGTTAACCAAACCTGGGTTGCTGACCGTCGCGTCATTTCTTGCCGCAATCGTTCCGCTGACTGGCGCAATCAGGTCGCCTGTCATCTTTGCGGCTTCGAGCGTGCCCATGGATTGTCCGCGCTTCACTGTAGTTCCAACATCTTTCAAGGTGACATACGCCAGATCGCCAAGCGAAGCAAGCCCGAGTGTGTCAATGCCGACAAGGACGTTGCCCGTTGCGGCGTCAAGTTGCGCCCACATGTGGTGTTCGCGGTCGTATGCGCGGTCTGCGGGGATTTCGTAGGTGGTTGGGTTGGTCATGGTTTCCTCTGGACGGTAATTGGTAAATAGTAATTGGAGATTGATGAGTGAAACAAATTATGGGGTTAATCAATACATCTCAAACAATTGACTTTCAGTTCCTTGATTCGTTCCTTGTATTTCTCTGTCGCCGCTTCACCTGTGACTAAGTGACTGGATTCTGCTTCGAGATTCGTTGGTCTTACTTTGACGAGCCAGCCATCTGCGTAAGGTTCTTTGTTGGCGAGCAGAATATTTTTCGCAAAAGCTTCTTCATTCGTTGCGACAATTTCACACGAGAACGGCGCAGGGAACGGTCCCACCCACTTAGCGGATTCAATGGTCACCAACGCCTTGCCTTGCGTCACTTTCTTTCCAACTTCCCGAAAACTGAGCGCGGCAAACTTTCCACAGAGAGTTTGGGCGACATCGGTCATGCCGAGCGTGGCGATCTCGCCGTCGAAACGAATCCACACATCGCGCTCGATGTCGTAGGTCAGGTCTTCGGGGATGTCACAGGCGTAGAAGATCATCGGTAAATGGTAAATGGAGATTGGTAATTACCACTTACCAATCTCCAATCTCTGATTACTCGAAATTGAGATTCTGTTCTTCCATAAATTTCTGATACGCCGCCACAGCCGCTTCACCTGTCAACAACGCGGCGCTTTCGCCAGCCCAATCGGTGGGCTTGACCTTTACGAACCAACCATCATCATACGGAGCAGAATTGATGAGCGAGGGATTACCTTTCATTGCTTCGTTGACTTCTACGATCTCACCTGTTACTGGTGAAGTCACAGGTCCCACCCACTTACCGCTTTCCAATGTCCCAGCGCTTTTTCCCTTTTGCACCGTGCGCCCCGTTTCCTTCGGCGTGGCATTGACAATGCCCTTCGCCAAATTCTGTGCCACGTCAGTAATGCCAATCTTCACCGTGCCATCGTCCATGAGCAATGCCCAGGCATGTTTCTCCACCCAGTAGTAGAGATTTTCAGGAATGTTACATCCACGAACTGTTGCCATTTTATTCTCCTAGTTGATGTTCACCTTGCAGGTGATACAAAAGTAGATCGAAAACAACCAACCGAATCTCGTATTCATATTCTGACACAAAACTCGGGTCGCGGCGCGCTTTCTTCGTGACCTGTTCATAACTCGCGCCGCAAACGGGACAGGTGATCACATAAAACGTGTGCTTTGTAAATTCGTCCACGCGCACACCCAGCGTATCGCCATGATTCTCCGCCAGGTGATTATGGACTTCAGAACGCTTACCGCTAAATTCACAATACGGACACGTGAACATCGCTTCTTTCTTAAGCCGCAACTGCTTCTGCTTCGAGCGGCATTTCCACACCGACGGCTTCCGCCACCAACTGAATGATGTCGCGGACTTCGATCTTGCCTTCGTTGCCAGTGGTCTTGACCGCGTCGGAGTACATGACCATGTCTTTGGGACAGGTGACGATGAAGAGTTGGGTCTTTGCGTTTGCGCCTTCACCGAAGGTGGTCAATGCTTCCTTGATTCGGTTCTCGGCAGGACGTTCGCCAGGCGCAACCTTGCCCATCCAAATTTGACCGCCGCCTGCGCCGCAGCAGAACGAGTTCTCGCAGTTGCGCGGCATTTCGACAAATTCCACGCCGAGCAATTCAAGCAACTTGCGCGGAGCGGTGAATCCGCCGTTGTAGCGTCCGAGATAGCATGGGTCGTGGAAGGTGACTTTGTAATTGGACAGTTTATTCTTGATCGTGAGTTTGCCTTCTTCAATTAACTTGAGCAAAGTCACGGTGTAATGCTTCACTTCAAACGTCCCGCCGAATTGCGGATACTCATTCTTGAGCGTGTTGAACGAATGCGGGTCGGTGGTGACGATCTGCTTGAACTGCGCTTTGCCGAACGCCGCCATATTCTGCTCGACGAGTTGCTCGAACAGACCTTCTTCGCCCACGCGGCGCACGTCGTTACCAGAGTTGGATTCGTTCTGGTACATAATGCCGAAGTCCAAGCCGCCTTGATTGAAGAGCCGCGCAACCATTTTTGTATTCGGAATGACGCGCTCATCGAAGGACGCAGTATCGCCGACGAACCAGAGATGTTCAACGGGTTCTTCGGTTGCGTTCTTGACGGGGAATTCCATTTCCTTTGCCCAGCGTCCGCGCAGACGTTTGCCTTTGCTCATCCAGTTGCCGTTGGTGGCGAGCGATTGAAGCGCGTTCTGCACGCCGCTGTCAATTTCGTAGCCGTCGATCAACATGCGGCGGCGGATGTCCACAATGTCTGCCATCGGTTCATTGCCGACAGGGCACACGCGGACACACGCATAACAGGTTGTGCAAGACCAAACTGCCTCAGGGGAGATGACTGTCTCAGTAAGCGGGAGCAGCAACTTCTCGGGGTGAGAGCCGAAGGTCGCTTCCTTGAGAAGATAACGTTTGTTCACTTCCAATGCCGAAGGGGAGAGCGGTCGCTGGTAAAAATTCGCAGGGCAGACATCCTGACAGCGATTGCATTGCACGCAGGCGTAAGCGTCCATCACGCGAGTCCAGGCGAGATCGTAAATGACCTTCGCGCCAGGGTCGTACTTTTGACCTTCGATGACCTTGAGCGGAATCGCAGGGTCGAGTTGACCGCGCGGATTCTGTTTCGCCAAACCGAGATTGACAGGCGACATGAAAAAATGCGTGTGCTTGCTGCGCGAAAGATACGGGATGATGAACATCACCCAGCCGAGACTGATCCACCACGCGACATGCACGCCCGTTTCAGACGCGCCAAAAATGCTGTTGAGAAAACTGGCAATAGGCATGAACGGGTCGGCGCCTTCGGTGAGGCGGAAGGCTTGACTCATCAAGCGCGCGCCAACGTGCATGATGACGAACACGCCGACGGTGAGTGAATCACGCGCCTGCCCGCCTGCCTTGACTTTCGGATTCAGCAGCACATTATCGCGGAAGGTGAGCGCTTTGTCTTTAACAATGAAGCGACGCACAAGAAATGTCGTGATGGCAATTAACAAAAATCCGCTCATCACATCGGCGATGAGGTTGAAGGCGTTGATAAGTCCAGTGGGCGCGTTGGGCAAATGTACCCCGCCATACACCAACTCAAAACCAGGCACGAGTCCTTCGAGCACATCCACGAGATTGACGACGGCATACGTGATGAGACCGAAGAACAAGCCCATGTGAATGGCGCTGAGAACCTTACGCGCTTTGAAGATCGTCTGCTGGAACAGAACCGCGATCGCGGCTTTGACCAGACTGCCAGGCACATCCTTCAACTCAGGCGCAGGGCGTCCCTTGCGGATCGAGTCGATGATGACCTTGAACCCATGAAACGTAAACCCCGCCGCCGTGATCGCCAGCACAATGAAGATGATTTTTTCAATCGTAGTGAGCAACGTACCCTCCCGAAAAGAAAGTAATTGGAGATTGGTAATTGGTAATTAGAGATTGGTGGAACGGGATGGTCTTGGTTTTCGCTGGTCAACCATCCACGAATGATTCACGAATAAACGAATTTACGCAGCGCATTCGAGTATTCGTGGTCAAATTCGTAGACGGCTCTCCCAAACAATCTCCAATCTCTAATCTCCACTTACTATTTACCACTTACCATTTACAGCAATTCCAACATCGCCTCAGCCACTTCAAACAGATCCGCCGTCGCACCATAATGCGCCACGTTGAAGATCGGCGCCTTCTTATCGGTGTTGACCGCGATGATCAACTCAGCGCTCTTCATACCTTCAAGATGTTCAGGCGCGCCAGAGATACCGAGCATGAGATACAACTTCGGCTTGACCTTGAGACCTGACTTACCCACCTGACGAGTGCGCGGCAGCCAACCCGCGTCCACCACGGGGCGCGAAGCGGAGACTGTCGCACCAAGCGCCTTCGCAAGTTCTTCGGCGAGTTCCACATTCTCCTTGCCGCCAATACCGCGTCCGATCGAAACCAACTTTGCCTGCGCGGTAATGTCCACATCGCCGCCAGCAGGTTTGATCGCTTCAACAAATTTCACTTTCAACGAACCCGCATCCACAGGTGACGCCATCGTTGTTGCCGCCGTCGAACCCTGCCCCGCTTCCACAGGGAACGAACCCGCCAGACACGCCACGATCGCCATGTCGCCTTCGGGCGCAACGTCCGCCATCAACTTGCCGCCGTATGCCTGACTGCTGACAACAATGCCGCCGCCTTCAACACGCACATCCTTCGCATACGCCGCCAACGGAGCGCCTGTCCGCGCCGAAAGCCACGCGGCAATATCCATGCCTGTCACCGTCCAGCCGAACATCACAACTTTCGGCGATTTTTCTTTGACCAGCGCTTCGATCACTTTGCCATACGCTTCGGGATTGAAATTCGACAACGCCGCGTCATCCACATGGATCGTGGAATCAGACGCGAAGACATTGGATGAAACCCCGCCTCCGACTACGACGGCAACTGCTTGCCCTCCCAAAGCGGACGCCAACTCTTTGGCTTTTCCTACCATTTCAAACGACACATCAGAGAACTTGCCATCCATGTGTTCGGTGATTACGAGTATGTCATTGCTCATGTTTATCTCCGTTTGAGGTAATTAGTGATTGGTAATTGGTAATTATGTTGCACACAATTACTATTTACTATTTACCAATTACGCCAGACCCTTACTCTTCAACAACTCCACGATCTTCGCCGCCACTTCCTTCGACGAACCTTCGATCATCTCAGCATGACCCGTCACCACGGGCGGAGCCATCTTCTTGAACGCGAGTCCCGAAGACGCGTCACCCGACGGTGCGACCTTCTCTACCGTGGCGGATTGTGCCATCTGGCGGACTTTGCTCACGGGTGCATAACGCGGCGGCTTCGGCGCAGACTGTACGCCCGCCACGAACGGCATGTGTACGGAATACTTCGCACCTGCCCCGCCCGCAAATTCCTTGTTGACCGTGGCAGAGTCGCCATTGGCTTCGATGGAACTCACGCCGCCGATGTAAGGCATATCCAAATACGCCGCGATCATCGGACCGATCTGTCCGTCAAGATCGTTCGACGCCTGCACGCCTGCAAAGACCATGTCCGCGCCCATGCCCTTGATCGCTTCCGACAGCCATTTGGCTTGCATGTGCGAATCGGCAGCGGGGTCGTCAGCGGTGATCTTGACCACTTTGTCGGCGCCCTTTGCCAGCGCGAGATGAAGCGCGTTGTCCAACTCCCCGATCAAGTCCACGCCGATCACGGTCACCGTCCCACCGACAGCTTCCTTGATCAAAACGGCTTGCTCGATGGAATGCTCATCCCATTCATTGAGGACAAAATCCACCGAGTCGAAATCCACGTTATTGCCTTTGACGGGCAGGTCATCGGCAATGCTGGGGATATGTTTGATGGCTACTACGATATTCATGAAGGCTCCTATTTCAAGTTGGAGATTGGTAATTGGTAACTGGTATTTACCAATCTCCAATCTCTAGTTGCTATTTACCAATTACCAATTACGACTCACCCCTCATCGACCTATCCAACAATTCCAAAATATCCAACACATCCACATGCTCATTGCCCGTGGACTTGACCGCGTCGGTGAAGCGCGAGACTTCGAAGGGGCAAGCCACTGCCAGCACGTTCGCGCCCGTGGACGCGGCTTCCATCGCGCGTTTTTCGGAGAGGCGCATGGTGGTGTGCTTGGCGGTGAATGAGTCCATCCACATGCCGCCGCCACCACCACCGCAGCAGTAACCGTTCTCGCGGTTGCGTCCCATTTCGATTAACTCCACGCCAGGGATGGCTTCAAGCAGTTTGCGCGGCGCTTCATATTCGCCGTTGTGACGTCCGAGATAGCACGGATCGTGATAGGTGATCTTCTTTTCTACAGAGTGCTTGAGCAACGGCTTGAGTTGCTCAAGGTAACGCGCAAGGAAGGTGCTGTAATGAACGACAGGGCGTTCAAAGCCGTACTTCGGATACACGTTCTTGAAGGCATTCAACTCATGCGGACCTGTGACAACCAGCTCGTCCCATTCGTATTTGTTGAAGGTCTCGATGTTCTGCTCGGTCATCATCTCGAACAGACCCTTCTCACCAGCCAGACGCTGCGAGTCGGCGTCGTCTTTTTCTTCCTTGCCGAGAATGGCGAAGTCAATGCCGAGCGCGTTGAAGATTCGCGCCGCCGCAGCCGCCGCGTCAATGCCGCGTGGATGGTAAGACGGATACGAACCGACATACCAAAGCACGCTCACTTTGCGACCCAAGTCTTTGATGATCGGCACAGGCACGCCCGCAGACTGGATCCACGCGTCGCGTTTGCGCTGGGGCTGCCCGAGCGGATTGCCGCTCTTGGCGGTATTTTCAAATGCCTGCTGCAACTCCGCAGGCACGAACTTGCCATCAAGTATCGCCTGCTCGCGTGCGGCGGGCATGATTTTGACCATGTTCACTTCTTTGGGGCACACGCGCAGACAGTTGGCACAGGTGGTGCAAAGCCACAACTCAGGCGCTTCGGTCAAATCCATACCTGTTTGGGCGTAGCGATACAACTTGCGCGGACCGTAATTCCCGACCACATCCACGGGGCAGACGGCGACGCACTTGGCGCACTGATAACAATTCGTAAATGATTCCGCGTTGGGGATGTCTGCGATCTTTTCGATCAGTTCGGGCGTGTATTCGGTGATCACCCGTTGTTCGAACATGCGGTTCCAGTGCCCCGAAACGTCAATGCCATCTACAACGATGTTTTCTTTTTCAATTGCTTTTGCTTTTTCAAACTTAGGTGCCATGAAGTCTCCTAGTTCGGTGCTTGGTAATTGGTAATTGGAGATTAGAGATTGGAGATTGAATACTCAATTACTAATTACTAATTACTAATTACTAATTACTAATTACTAGACATTATCCGAAATAAAAATTGGTCATAGTTTCAGAGGTTTCTTGCGGTGGTCAACCCGAAAGTTATGCAACCCACAGGCAATAACCATGACCAAATCCGAAAAGTTA
>VGOX01000082.1 GCA_016875755.1 Chloroflexota bacterium | reverse complement strand
CTCCCTCCGCGTTCTCGAATTCAGTCATGCCGTGCTCGGTCCTGCCTGCGGACTTGTCCTTGCCGACCTTGGCGCGGAGGTCATTCGCATTGAGCCGCTGGATGGCGACCCGACTCGCAAACTCAAAGGCTTCGGCACGGGTTACTATCCTTTCTTTAATCGCAACAAAAAAAGCCTAGCCATTGATATAAAATCCGAATCAGGTCGCGAGGTCATTTTCAAGTTATTGGAATCGACAGATATCCTCATCGAGAACTTTGCGCCTGGGACCATGGATCGACTCGGCTTTGGATATGAAGCCCTCGCCTCAAGCTACCCGAAACTTGTGTACTGCTCCCTGAAAGGATTCCTCCCCGGACCCTATTCCTCCCGCCTTGCGCTCGACGAAGTGGTGCAGTTCATGAGCGGTATCGCCTACATGACGGGACCCATCGGTCAGCCCTTGCGTGCGGGCGCATCTGTCATTGACATCATGGGTGGGACATATGGCGCGATCGCCATCCTTGCTGCTTTGCGTGAACGCGATGTGACAGGCAAAGGTCAACTCGTGAAGAGTGCCTTGTTCGAAACCGCCGCCTTCCTAATGGGACATCACATGGCATATGCGGCGGTGACCAAAGAACCTGTCCCGCCGATGCCTGCGCGAGTTAGCGCATGGGCGATTTATCGAACTTTCAACACCTGCGATAACGAACTGGTCTTCATCGGTGTGACCAGCGACAAGCAATGGGTGCGCTTCTGTGAGTCGTTCGAACTGCACGACCTGCTCGCGGATGAACGTCTTGCCACGAACAATGGACGCATTGACCAGCGCGAGTGGCTGATCCCCGACTTGACTCAGCGACTCTCAAAATACTCCAAAGTCGACGTGCTGAAACGCTGTGAAATTGCCGACCTGCCATTTTCTCCCATCGCCAAACCAGAAGACCTCTTCACCGATGAACAATTGATTCAAGGCAACAGCCTCCTGCAGACTGTTTTGCCCAATGGCGACACGACTCAACTTCCACGTTTACCGTTGTTGTTGGGCGACGAAGGCTCGCAGTTAGAGATCAACCCACCCAAGATCGGCGAACATTCGCGGGAAGTGTTGGTGAGTGCTGGGCTTGGTGCTGAGCTGATTGAAAAGTTTATTCGGGATGGCGTTGTTGCAGTAGAAAGTGGAAAGTAGAAAGAACATCACCAGAGGAGAGAGAGCATGTACGACTTACTCATCAAGAACACAAAACTTGTCCGCCCCAATCAGACGTCCGTGGAAGTGGCAGATATCGCCATCAGCGGGGGGAAGGTTCAGCGGGTGGCACCAGCCATCCCTGCGGAAGAGGCGAAAGAAGTCCATGATGCGAAGGGACTGTTGGCGTTCCCTGGTCTGGTCGATGGGCACATGCATGTCGGTATCTATTCTCCGCTGGCAGAGGATGCGATTACTGAATCCAAGGCGGCGGCGATGGGCGGGGTGACGAGCGCCATCACGTATTTCCGCACGGGTGAATATTATTTGAACAAGGGTGGCGCGTATAAGGATTTTTATCCTGAGGTGCTGGATATTTCGAAGGGCAGGTATTGGGTGGACTATGCCTATCACCTTGCGCCGATCAACCGCGGACATATCGATGAGATGCCAATGCTGATGAATGACTTCGGCGTGTCGTCGTTCAAGATCTTTATGTTTTACGGCGGGCATGGGTTGCATGGCAAATCAGACCAGCAGCATAATTTTTTGAAGTTGGAAGAGGGCGAGAAATACGACTTTGCGCATTTTGAATTTATCATGCGCAAGTTGAGCGAGATGATCGAAGCGAACCCGAAGCATGCGCCGCACATCAGTTTGAGTCTGCATTGCGAAGTGGCAGACATTTTGAATGCATACACTTCGATTGTGCAAAAGGAAGGCAAGTTGAAGGGGCTGCACGCGTACAACGCGGCTCGTCCGCCGCATAGCGAAGGTTTGGCGGTGTTCATCGCTTCTTATCTTGCGCATGAGACCAGTTGTGCGAATATCAATCTGTTGCACCTCACGTCGCGCAAGGCGCTTGAAGCCGCGTTGATGATGCGCGACTTGTTCCCGCATATCAACTTCAGGCGCGAGGTGACCATCGGACATTTGCTGCTCGATGTGGACGAACCCAACGGCGTGCTGGCGAAGGTCAACCCGCCGATCCGTCCGCGAGCGGATGTGGAATTTTTGTGGGAGAAGGTCTTGAGTGGCGATGTGGATTGGGTGGTCAGCGACCATGCCTGCTGTTCGACCGAGATGAAATACAACGCCGACCATCCCGATGATATTTGGATGGCGAAGTCTGGCTTTGGCGGTACCGAATACATGTTGAGCGGATTGCACAGCGAAGGCTCCAAACGCGGACTGTCCTTGAATCGTATGGCAGAACTCGTTTGTTGGAATCCCGCCCAGCGTTATGGACTTTTATCAAAGGGTGACATCGCCGAAGGCTACGATGCAGATATTGTGCTGTTCGACCCGAACGAGTCATTCGTTGTTCGCTCCGCTGAGTCTGAGTCGGGACAGGGATACACGCCGTTTGAAGGGCATGAACTCACAGGCAAGGTCAAAGCGACGTTCGTGCGCGGGAATAAGGTGTATGAGAATGGCAAGATTTTGGGTGAAGCGAAGGGACAGTATCTGAAACGCCCTCAGAGCTGACGATAGACCACAGACCATGGACGATGGTCAATCGTCTATCGTACATGGTCATTAAAAAGGAACTTACTTTGAACAAACGCCTCCTGAACGTCGGACTCATCGTCCTCATCGACATGCTCGGCTTCGCGCTGATCGTGCCGCTCTTAACTTTCTTTGCTGATTCCTTTGGTGCGACAGAATTCCAAACGGGACTTCTCGTCTCGTCCTACGCACTCATGCAGATGATCGGTGCGCCGATCCTTGGGCGTCTCTCCGATAAATATGGACGCAGACCTGTTTTCCTCATCAGCATTGCTGGCACGTTCATCGGTTTTCTGATTCTTGGTTTTGCCAACTCACTGGTCTGGTTATTTGTCAGCCGCATTCTTTCTGGTCTCACGGCTGGGAATATCTCCGTGGCGCAAGCCTATATCGCCGATGTGACCGATGAAAAGAATCGCGCCAGAGGTATGGGCATGTTTGGGGCAGCGTTTGGCATTGGCTTTATTCTCGGTCCTGCCATGGGCGGCATGTTGAGTCAATTCGGTTTTGCTGTCCCTGCGTTTGTGGCTGCTGTGTTGGCGTTCATCAATTTGCTCACTGTCTTTTTCTGGCTGCCTGAATCTCTCACCGATGAACGTCGTGCCGAACTTGCCACGCAAAAGAAAACGGAAATATCATTTGACGCATTGCTCGCCGCACTAAGTCATCCCAAAGTGGGTTCACTATTGTGGGTGCGTTTTGGTTTTGCTGTCGCATTTAATTCGTTTCAAACTGTATTCCCGCTTTATGTTCTCAATAAATTTGGTTTGGGCGCACAGCAAACGGGCTACATCCTTGCCTATCTAGGTATTGTGCTGGTCATCATGCAGGGTGGGTTGATTGGTCCACTTGCAGCACGTTTCAAAGAATCAAATCTCATCGTCACCTTCCTTGGCTTTGCACTTGTCGGCATGCTCGGTTGGACGTTCGCCAACTCCCTTCCCATGCTGCTCGTTGCGATGTTCCCGATGGCGGTCGGTGCGGGTTCGTTCAATGCGCTCATCAACTCCGCTATTAGCAAAGCCGTTACGCGTGATGAAGTCGGCGGCATGTTGGGTTTTGGCGCGGGTCTCGAAAGCGCCACGCGCGTTGTCATGCCCGCGTTAGCAAGCTACCTGCTTGGAAGGTACGGCACATCCACACCAGGAAATATGGGTTCGATCGTGATGTTTGTTGTGGTGGTGTATGCGTATCTCAATCTTCGACCGACGACCGCAGACGGCGGACAATAACGGTCGGCGGTCTATGGTCAACGGTCATTCATTATGAAATTCGGCATTCACTCTCCCTCCTACATCTACCCCCAAGCCAACATCTTCGACGCTGTCAAAGCGAGGGCGATTTGGATCGAACAACACGGTTTTGACTGGTTCTCGGTAATGGATCATATGATCCAGATCCCCGTGCATGGACTTCCTGAAGAGCCCTTTATGGAAGGCTGGACGCTTCTTTCCGCGCTCGCGGCGGTTACTGACCGAATTAGATTATCTACGCTGGTCACTTCGACGTCCTACCGCAACCCCGCGCTTCTCGCAAAGATGGTCGCCAACCTGGACCTCATCAGCCATGGACGAGTCACACTTGGCATCGGCGCAGGTTGGTACGAAGCGGAATACAAACAGTACGGCTTTGAATATCAAGAGAAACCCGCCGAGCGGATCTATCGACTTGAAGAAGCCATCAAGTTGATCAAAACCATGTGGACGGAAGAACGAGCCACTTTTCACGGCAAATACTTCCACGTGGAGAATGCCATTCTTGAACCCAAGCCAAGTCAGAAACCACATCCGCCGATTCTCATCGGCGGGGCGGGTGAACAACTCACATTACGCACGGTGGCGCGGGTTGGGAATATGTGCAACTTCATCGGCTCGCCTGAGGATGTAAAACACAAGTTTGAAGTGCTGAATCAGCATGGTGTTAAAGAAGGACGCGCGTACAACGATATCGAACGCACCGTGCTTTGCAATGTTCTCATTGCCAAAGACGAGTCCACCATCTAATCCAAATTAGAAAAAGCGACATTGTTCAAGGGTCGCGGTTTGACGGTAGATGGCGCAAAGAAATTATTTGCCGAGTATCAAGCGGCAAGCGTGCAGATGTTGATCTGTAGCATTTATCAGAACGATGTGGAAACGTTGGAATTGTTGAGTGAGTTGAAAGACCAATTTAAGAATTGAGGAGATGTCATGACCAAACTTACCGCCGAATTTTTATTTGACGACCTGACGCCTGCCGAGCGTACCCGTGCCGAGCGCGTGGAGTCTGTGCTGGCTGAATTGCGCACACATGCCGAAGAAGCCGATGCGAGCGGACGATTTTATGAGCCGCATCGTGAGACGTTGGCGAAGGCTGGCTTGCTGGGGCTGGTCATTCCAGAGGAGTACGGTGGGTTGGGCGGAAATTTACGCGACCTTGCCGCTGCAACCTTTGCAATGGGCACGGCATGTCCGTCTACGGCGTTGGCGTATTTCTTTCATTGCTCAACATCTTCACGCGGATTACTTGCGCTCGATGCCATCGAAGAAGGTAAGTTCAGCGCAGAGGAGATCCCTGCGGTGCGAGCCTTTGCCGAAAATGTTCTCCATCGCATGGGCACGAAGAATCAACTGCTTGGGAATTTTGCCAGCGAAACCGCCAAGTCATCGCAGAGTGCTGTGTTCATTTCAACCGAAGCCGAAAAAGTGGATGGCGGTTGGAAGCTCAACGGCGTAAAATCATTCGGCTGTAACACCGGCGTCGCGGATGCCTATTTGGTGGCGGCGAAACTCAAAGGGTACGACACGGCTGAAGGCTTGGTCATGTTCTTCGTCCCCCGTGAGGCAGAAGGTGTGAAGGAACGTCCGCAGTGGGATGCGCTTGGCATGCGCGCCACAGCGTCACATGGCATCATCCTTGAAAATGTCTTTGTGCCTGATAGCGAATCGCTTGCCATGCCGGGTGCATTTGTCAAGTTGATGCAGTCCAGCCGCGGCTCGTTGATGGGCAACCAGCCCGCCATCTCGGCGATCTATCTTGGCGCGGCAAAGCAAGCCTATGACTATGCTCTCGAAAAAACGATGAGCATGAAATTTGAAGACACGGGTAAGCCCATTGCGACCAGCGCCTTCCATCAGGAATTGATCGGCAAGATGACCGTCGAAATCGAAACTGCGCGCCTTTGGCTTCGCAGACAAATTGACTTGGAAACCTGCGAACCTCCCATTGCATCGAAGACCGAAGTGATTCAACACTGGCGCATGGCAAAAGGGACAGTTTCCGAGAGTGCCTTCGAAGTAGCACAACTCGCCATGAAGATGACAGGTACCAGTGGCACCGCGAACCGCGGAGTCATCGCCCGCATGTTGCGCGACATTGCCATGGCGCTCGTGATGGCATTCCCCGCCGAACGAGGACGACTCGAAGCGGCGAAGTCCATTACCGATGGTGCGGAAACGAAGTCGTTTACCGTTTCAAAATGACGATAGACGACAGACGTTGGACGACCTACTATGGTCAATGGTCTATCGTCCGTCGTCAACTATAAGGAGATAACCATGTCTTTCCCCGAAATTAAAATGCCCCCGCTCGACGAAGTCAAAAAGCACTTCACCCTCTTCGACTACATCGACGGTGAACGCATCGCCCCAACGGTCAACATGGGCGCGTTCGTTCACAACCCGAACACGGGCGAGAAGATCGCGCCGCAAATGGCGACCAGCCCAGAGAGCATCGAACGCGCTTTACAGGTTGCGCAGCGTTTGCATGCAGCGGGTGAGTGGGCGAACACCTCTCCCGAAAAACGCGCCGAGATTCTCGATAACGCTGCCAATCACCTGATGGGACTCACGCCCATGATTGCCGCAGTCGAGTCGTATAACACGGGCATCGTTTTCAGCACCACGAGTTTCGTCAATGCTATCGTGTGGCTGGCGTTCAAAGCTGCCGCGGGTGTGCTCCGCAGTGGATACGCCGTCAACAAAGTCCCAGGTCTGCATGGCGATGTGGAAGTGTTGCGCAAGCCGCTCGGTGTTGCGGTTGCCATCGTGCCGTGGAATTCTCCTGCTGCGCTTGCCGCGCACAAAGTTGCAAACGCGCTCGCCGCGGGTTGCCCCGTCATTCTCAAGCCCACCGAATGGGCGCCGTATTCCTGTCTATTCCTTGTGGATGGGCTTGAAGCCGCGGGTTTGCCGAAGGGTCTGTTCCAAATCGTCAACGGTGGCGGCGATGTCGGTGCAAAACTTGTCGGTGATAAACGCGTGCGCGCCGTTTCGTTCACGGGCGGTTTGCATGGCGGTCGCGCGGTCGCGGCTGCCTGTGCCGCAGATTTCAAGTCGCTGCAACTCGAACTCGGCGGCAACAACGCCATGGTCGTTCTGCCAGACGCCGACATCGATAAGGTCGCCGATGGCATTGTCGCGGGCATGACCACGCTCAATGGTCAGTGGTGCCGCGCGCTCGGTCGGCTCGTCATCCACGAATCGATTCAGGATCAAGTCGTGAACGCCGCGATGGAAAAATTCAAATCCCTCAAAGTGGGCGACGCGCTTTCGATGGAGTCCCAACTCGGACCGCTCGCCAACTCCGCTCATCACGGGCGGATCGTCGCCGCCGTGGACGCGCTCAAAGCCAAAGGTGGACAAACGCATCACACCGCCCCGACACCTGATTCAGCGGGTTACTATCTTTCTCCCACGCTGATAACGGGAGTCGCACCCGAAGAAACGCTCGAAGAGATCTTCGGACCTGTTGCCACCGTCCACTCGTTCAAGACCGACGAAGAAGCCGTGAAACTTGCTAACCAGACTCCCTATGGACTTGGCGGCTATGTCTTCTCGAAAGATGAAGACCATGCCATGCAGGTCGCCCGTCAAATGAACACAGGCGGAGTCAAAGTAAACGGTGTGAGCTTGCTCGAATTAAATGTCGATGCGCCGCGTCCCGCCTGGGGGCTTAGCGGTTTCGGTGAAGAAGGCACACTCGAAACTTTTGATGTCTTCTGCGGCAAGTCTGTAGTCGGCATAGCAGGGAAGTAAATCCTGCTCTCACAAAACAGGACGGCGTAGCCCGTCCTGTTTTTTTTGTGCGCCCAGCATGGGCGTTGACTAGAGGGTGAAAGACCCTTATGGAGGTTGATTGCACCAACCATTAGCGGAAGGCAAGGGCGTTGTCGCGAGGCAGGGTCTGGAGGAAGCCGGAAGCAAAACTGCGGTTTGAGGAATACGAAGCACGTAAGAGGCTATCCAAGTCGGGCGAGTTGGCAACAAGCAGCGAAGCCCAATGCAATCAAGGACTTGGGGAGTAAACGT
>VGOX01000081.1 GCA_016875755.1 Chloroflexota bacterium | reverse complement strand
CCTGCAAAACGACGCAGCACCCGCCGCCGTGGTTTCTTTTTTCGTTTTTTCGGCGCGCTGGCTACGCTCCCGGCTGGTTTTCAGCCCAAGTTTTGGCTATTAATGAACGGCTTCTTGCAGAGGACTCTTTTATTGTTTCCAGAAAACTTGCGAGAGTTGCTATTTACTTCAATGACAAGTGGTGCGGAAAGAATTATCACAGTTATACATAGAATCAAAATGCCGATGATTTGTGAGCGATTTGTAATCACCCAAGATGGGTAAATAGATTCACCGATATTTAAAAGCAAAAAAATACAGGGGACAATAAACAACAAAGACAATATCACTATATTGCGAGTTGTTCTTTGTGCAATCTGTTCTCTGATCTCTTTTTCTTTGTTGAATTGACTTCTTTTGGAATTTCGTTTTCTTGACATTGAACCCTCACTAACTTTGAGTGATAAAGAGTGAACTGTCTATCCCGTTTGTTTTGCCCTGTCACTCAATAATATATTTTTTCCAACATTTTATTATCAAGAAGGCATTTCCACCATCGACTTACAAGTTCTTGAATTGCGTAAGGAAAAGCCCACCTACGTTTTACCCCATAATTATACATCCCCGAAAACCTACAACTCCCCATTCCACTCAATGTCAAAGGTCGAGGCTTCCAACGCAGAGATTTTCTTGCGCCGCGCCAAAAGTAAATACGAAAAAATGCTTCTAAACTGCAACACGAACGGCAAAGGGTCTTGAAAATCGAGGATCACGTCACTGCTGGAGAAGAAGGTTTTCAACCAGCGTCCCAGCCTGCCATCGAAGATGGACGCAGGCAGGGCATACGTCAGCATGGCGGAAGCGAGCATGTGCGGATGATTGTCCGCTGGAAAAATACAGTCCATTGCAGGGTTGAAGAACGCCTCCACAAATCGCGGATGCGATGCCAGCAAATGCACGCCGCTCGTCGCGCGCGGATTACATTCCAGCGCATACAAAACTCCCTCAGGCGACTCGATAAAATCGAATGCGATCTGTCCCGTAAAATTCAGCGACTTCACGAAGGCCTGCACCCACTCGAAAATGGCGGGATGATCCACATGTTGAAATGCGATCGCCGCACCCTGACCTGCGATAAACGTTGTCGGGTATGTGGTGTGTGCGGTGATATGTCCGTTGTGGCAGATCGAATACGTGCAAAATTGCTGCCCGGGAATATACTCCTGCGCCACCCACGGCGAGCCAAACGTCAGCGTGGCTAATGCATGTTTCAACGAGGGCTGGATCAAGGTCCGCGAAGCGAAGCGCGAATAGACTGGCTTCACCACCAACTCCCGCCATTGCGCGAACGCGTGCAGCAGGTCATCCTGTATGCGGACGTACATCGTCTCAGGCGCACGCAATCCATGTTCCACTGCATGCACCACGAACTTCCACTTGTTGTGAACTATATCCAATTTTTTCAACGGCTCACTAAACACGCGGCACGGCAGATCATTCAACCTCTTGGCAATGTGGAAGATTTCCTCACAGGTGGGAATCAACACCTCGATCTGATTCTCTGTGATGATTTTTTTCAACGCCCCCAAAAACGCCTCGCTCTCCTGACGTGGAGCTGGCACTACAAATTGAGCCTTCACCGCCGCCGACGGCTGACTCAAATGCCCGCGCAAACTTTCCGCCATAAAGACGGTATGCCCAGCGCGATGAAAAGCGCGGGCAAGTTCAAGTGTTGCGGGGGCACGTCCACCAGTAAGGAGAATGTTCATGGTTAATATGTCATTGCGAGGAGGGTGCCCTCCCCGACGAAGCAATCCCAGATTGTGCCATGAGATTGCTTCGGGCGAAGAACAAGAGCGCCCTCGCAATGACATGAATCAAAACGTCAACACCATTCCGCCAATGGACAACCCCGCGCCCGTGCCGACCAGCAGCACCTTGTCGCCGCGCTGAATACGTCCATCGCGCACACCTTGATACAACGTAACGGGGATCGACGCCGCCACACAATTACCAAGCGTTTCAATGGTCCGAATGATTTTATCCTCTTTCCAGCCAAAGCGTTCCAGCATCATCAACCCGACCTTGCTCGCCTGATGCGGGACAATGGCATCAATATCCAGCATGCCCTTTGACAAGCCAGGATACAACTCATCCAAAAAGTCATGCGCAATGCCGCGCACCATGCGCAGCACAGCGGGACCGTCCATGTGGAACAAGTCATCCTCGGGGTTGTGCCCCGCAAAACGGGGATGTAAGCGTGAGCCGCCGCCCATGATGGTGGTGAGATACGCGCCATCGCCAAATGATTTGAAATGCGAATGATGAATTTTCGACGCATCGCCTGCCTCCGCGCGCGTGACCACCACCGCCGCCGCCGCATCGCCCACCAACGAAGCGGACTCAGGTTCTTTTGGATTGATTCCGCACGAAGCCACATCCGCGCTGCAAATCAGAATGTTCTTATACCGTCCGCTATGAATGAAGTTCGATGCCACATCCATGCCTGCCACAAAACTTAAGCATGTTGTGTGAACTGTCATGGCGGGAATGCCTGAATTTCCCAACCCAAGTTGACGTTGAATCAAAACACCCGTATCAGGAATCGCCTGCTCGCCCGTACCTGAGGCGTTGATGATGAGGTCAAGTTGATTGGGTTTGAGTTTGGCTTCTTCCAACGCTTCTCGCGCCGACTCGGCAGACATGAACGACGAGGTCTCATCCGTCACCCAGCGCCGCTCGCGCACGCCGTTGCGCCGCTCCACCCAGCCCGCAGGTACACCACACAACGCTTCCAATTCCGAACTGGGCACGACCCGTTTCGGTAAGTATCTTCCAAGCCCGCTAATTTTGAGGGGAATATCAACTTGCATATAGGTTTTATCTCCTGTAAAAAATGACGATGGACGATTGACCATAGACCATTGACAATCTTTTCCATCGTCCACGGTTTATCGTCTATGGTCCGCTTTGCCTAAAAATCCATCTTCTTAAAATACGGTATTGCCACGTCCGACACTTTCCGAATCAACTTCCACGGCAGTTGGCGTTTTTTGGGTAGATGCTTCATGTACACCGCGTTGTACTCTGTCACCGACTCGCCGCCACGCACTTTCTTGAACTTGCCAACCCCGCCGCTGGCATGCACGAGCAGTCCGCGCTTCACGCCTTCCTGCAAAGTGACCAACGTCAGCAGGCGATACAACCCCTCATCCAAAGGAAGCGATGTGTCGTAGCCGAACAGTGGTTGGGTCATCGCGCCGTTGCGGACGAAGAATCCCATAATCCCATTTAGTTGTCCATCCTTCTTAAGTCCGTACATGTGCAAAATTTCTGCATCTCTGGCAAGTTTGAGAAATTCAAACGTGAACTGCGGGTTGTAATACGAATATTTTTGCAAATACAACAGATTGTATAACTCCACGGCGCGGTGAAGTTCATCGTCGGTTAGGTCTTTGCCGTTTACTACCTCATAGCCCGCCTTTTTCAACACGCGCACATCTTCCTTGCATTGGCGGGTTTTTAACGCGACAACAGGATCCATGTACCAGACCTGACGGCTGAGAACCAAATCATACCCAAGCCCTTCCAAAGTCTGATAAATATGCGGATTCTTTTTCTGATCCACTGAACGGAAGACGATGGCACGGTCTGGAAACCACTGAATGAGCGCTTCGCTCAGCGCCGTGAGTTGGTCGCTGTCAGCGTCCCCCTTGGGGATTACTGACGGATATAGATTCGTCGAAAGTAGATAGTTGTTGACGAAAACCACCTTGTCCAACTCAGCGTAGCGGAAATGCCATGAAACAGGCGTCATAATGATTTTCACTAAAATTTCCGCCAACCGATTGTTGAGATGTTTCACTTCCTCGAAAGCCCCATACGAAACATAATGACTATATGGTGACACTGTGTAGGTATTCTTCGGGTGAAAGTCCGTGACTGTAATGGGGATGATCGTCTCACCCACCTTGGCTGCCATCAATTGTGTATTATGCACGTTGCGGATGTATTTCTGTGGGTCATCTGTCATTAATGGAAGAAGATAGCGGCGTGCATAGTCGCCATCATCCGTGGATGGGAATTGCAGGGTATGGATATTCTTACAGGTGAAAAGTAGCGGGCGCATAATTTACTTGAGTTTAGAGTTCGTCGGACATTAACAAAAATGGAACTTGCTGATAAAGTTTTCGTGTGCCGAAAAAATCTCTCAGCGAGTTCCGAAAAGCAGTATACCAAAGTCTAAGAAGGCGAGCAGATATTTTGTTCGACCTGATTGACGCCCTGACGGTTGCCGGACAGGTAAATTCACCGGTGAGCTTGAGCGAACAGAAACCATTTCAGCGGAAGTTTTGCAGTGTGTATGATGGGCTGGAAAACGGAGAAATGGATATGGATGAAATACTGTCACTCCTACCAGCTTGCATGCCGGAAGGTAGCGAAACGATGGTCGGGTACAAAGTGTATGCAGTGGATGCCACCGCCAATGAACACGAGCAGGCAGAAACCTTGCCGGATCGGAGTGTATTGAAGTCGAGCAAGAAAGAGCCAATGCGCTATGGTCACAAGTATTCATGGTTGGTGCGCCTGATACATTTCGGTGGTTCCTGGGCGGCACCAGTGGATATTGAAAGGATCGATACCGAAGCGACGGACACCAAAGTAGCGGCAGTACAAGTCCAGGAGTTGGATGTGCGCAATCCGGAAGAAAAAGTGATTGTGGCAGACAGTCGTTACGAAGACCATCACTTTTTGGGCATTTTCGAGCATTTGAAGCATACATTTGGACTGATCCGGCTGCACAGCAATCGTGTCTTGTACGAAGAGCCTCAAGAGAAACCAAAGGGTAGTCGTGGCGCGCCGCGCAAGCATGGGAAACCTTTCAAGTTGAATAGTGGTCATCGTGCTGAAGATCGAAGTGAGACCTTTCAACTTGGGAAACAAACCGTGCGGGTACGAGCCTGGTATAAACTACACTTCAAGAAACTGGCGACCTTGATCGGCACTCTGGTACAAGTAGAATTCCTCAAAGAAGATGGAACGCCACGCTATAAGAGACCGATGTGGTTATTCTGGACAGGACCGCAAAGTATTTCTCTTTCAGATCTGTGCCGTATGTATCTTTGGCGTTTCGCCATTGAGCACATGTTTCGGTTTCTGAAACAACACATGGGGCTCAACAGCAACCGTTCTCCGAGTCTGGTGAGTGCTCAGCAATGGATGTGGTTGTGCGCTTTGGCATATTGGCAATTGCTTCTGATGCGTGATGCGGTGCAGGAAGATTATCCAGCCTGGTATCCGCGCAGCAGGCAACAGCGCGCCAAGTTGACCCCTTATCAAGTGCAGCGCTCCGCTTTGGCATTTTTGTTGGAGTTAGGTACACCCGCCTCTACACCCAGACCTGCAGGAAAAGGCAAAGGCAGACCGATGAATTATTGTCCACCGCCACGGGTTCGTTATCCAGTGGTGTTCAAGAGCAAAAAAACTCAAGTTTCGGCTTCTGCTAGTCCATAATTGGGATTTGCTTTTCAGTTTTTAATGTTCAGATCAATCGCACATCTCTTGTGCGCCACTTTGCTACTCTAAACTCAAGTAATTTAAAACCACGAAGTATCACAAAGGGTCACGAAGGTTAAAGGCATAAGGTTTTCCTTTGTGTATCTTAGAGAGCCTTTGTGGTTAAAGTTTGTATTGTTTCATCGCAATGAGATGGAACGACGATCGTATCGGGATGGGTCAGATAATATGTTTGTAATTTACCGAGCGTTTCACGGTATGCGGCAGGGTCGGGGAAAAGCATGTCCGCTATTTTGTGCGGTGGACGGTTTTCAACAATGGAGCGTTTGAGCCATGCCGCATCTGCGACGAAGAAGAAGACTTTGCCGTCATCGTCACGGGCGAAGATTCCCATTTGTCCATGCGCGTGACCGGGCAACTCCACGCCGATGATGGATTCGTCGCCAAGCAGATCGTAGCCTGCTTTGAAGGGTGCGTATTCTTCGGATAATAGAATGGATTTTTTCATGTCCACTTCTTTGGAACGCGAGTCAAAATCTGAAGGGATTTGTCCGCGCAGGAATGCGTGTTTCATATCTTCGGAGGGAGGAAGGTTGCGCAGTTGTGAGTACGCGTGCGGAAGGCAGACATAGCGCGATTTTGGCAGATCGCAGAGCGAGCCGATATGGTCCGCGTGGAAGTGCGAGATGAAGACGTGAGAGATGTCAGAAGGTTGAAGGTTGAAGGTTGTAAGTTGATTTACGACCAAATCTTCTTCTTCCAAATGGACGGGCGTCATCCAACGATAAAGGCGTTTGGGGATTTTTTTGGTTTCGTCGAAGAAGCGATAGGAGTAGCCTGTGTCGAAGAGCATCGCGCCGAATTTTGGATGGCGAAAGAGCGCGAACATGGCGGGAAAATGAATGCTGCGCCAACGTCCGCCGCGGATGGCGAGGTGTTCGGGGGCTGTGCAATAGCCTGCGTGGAGAATGTCGATTTTCATAGTAGTGTTTTGTGTCATTGCGAGGCGCGCCTTTGCTCGTTGCGCCGAAGCAATCTTATGGTTAATTCCGAGATTGCTTCGGGCGGAAGATCATCGCCATCGCAATGACGGATTCTTTTCCTTCCACCATTTCAAAAATTTTTGCACGCCTTTTTCGACAGAGACATTGGGATGATAGCCCAGTTCGTTTTTTGCGGCGGAGATGTCGAGCGTGGTGCTGTTCGCCAACATACTGACAGTGACGCGGGTGAGCGGTGGTTCGGGGCTGTAGGGAATGAGCGAATACAAAAATTCGATAACGCTGGCGGCGGTGTGCGCGGCGCGTTTGGAGATTTTCCGTTTGGGATGCGGCAGCTGCAGCTCGTCACAAATGCGGCTGACAAGTTCCCAAATTTTGATAGGTTCACCGTTGGAGATGTTGTATTTTTTACCAAGTGTGTTGGCAGGCGATTCGGCGCACAGCAAAAGCGCATCCACCACGTTTTGAATGTAGGTCAGGTCAACGATGTTTTCACCGTCGCCGAGGATGGGCAGCCTACCTGTTTTCAGGCGCGAGAGCAGGCGCGGGAAGATGACCGTATCGCCTTCGCCAAACAACGCACGCGGACGGATGGAGACGACGGCGAGCCCTTGTGCGAAGCCTTTGTCGATTTCTTCTTCGGCGAGGAGTTTTGTGTGGGCATAATGGCTGATGGGTTCAGGCAGCGGGTCATTTTCTTTCACGCCGATGCGTGAGTCGTAATCGAAATAAATGCTGGGGGTGGAGATGTACACCAGACGTTTCACATTGTTTTCCAAACAGGCTTGCACGATGTTGCGCGTCCCGATGACGTTGGCTTGATAGAACTTCTCAAAACCGCCCCACGGCGAAGGCAATGCCGCACAGTGAAAGACCAGCTCAACGTCCGAGAAAGAGGCGGCCACTTCATCCTTTTTAGAAATGTCAGCGCGGATGGCACGCATGCCGTCATCTTCCAGTTGGTTTATTTTCGCGGGGTTACGTCCAATCGCGGTGACATCCCAGCCCATGGTGTGTAAGCGATGCGCGAGTACGCCGCCTACAAATCCTGTTGCGCCTGTGACAAGGGTCTTCATCTGCTGATTGTATCCGCAAATTGTGATGCTGATTAAAAATCTCGTTTTTCTTGAGATGATATAATTATTATATATGGCAAGCATAAAAGATGTCGCAAAAGCTGCGGGGGTATCCACTGCCACCGTTTCGCGTGTGTTGGCCAACAACGCCCCCATTAAACCTGAAACCAGAGAACGTGTGCTCAAAGCTGTGGCGGATTTGAACTACCGTCCGAATTTGATCGCACGCAGTTTGCGCGTGCAGAAGAGCGCCAAGATCGGCTTGGTCGTTTCGGATATTCGCAATCCGTTCTTCACCGCCATTGGCCGCGCGGTTGAGGATGTTGCTCATGAGCAGGGATATTCTGTGTTGATGTGCAACACCGATGAAGACCCCGATAAAGAAGAACTGTATTTGCGGCTTTTGTATGATGAAA
>VGOX01000080.1 GCA_016875755.1 Chloroflexota bacterium | reverse complement strand
AATAAACGATATACCGCTTTGACCAGCTCAATGCTTTGGATGATGATGACGATCACCATGACAATGGGGAACGTATAGGTAGCAATGGTGACGAAGACTTCAGCCTGTTCGGGGGGGAACGGTCCGCCGGTGAGCGACTCGGCACTAAAGGCGATGATGTCTGGCGTACGCAATATCAGGACAGTTAATGCGAGGCTGGCGGCATCAATAACAACTTTGCTAAGGCGGGTCAGGCGGGTCCAGATCGCATTGCGCAGCAGATAAATATCAAGCAAGATTTCTGCTATGAGCACAATATTGATGTATGGCACGAATTGGAAGAATTTCTCTGTGAACA
Source organism: Chloroflexota bacterium (assembly GCA_016875755.1). Classification (GTDB taxonomy): domain Bacteria; phylum Chloroflexota; class Anaerolineae; order Anaerolineales; family Villigracilaceae; genus Villigracilis. Next base: position 7,667 of record VGOX01000080.1, on the reverse strand, counting down.
AGGGAATGAAAACCTGTTCATTTTCTGTGAAGAAGAACATTCCCAGCCACTGTGGATAGAGATTTAGGATCGCCAATGCCACGAAGGTGAACACGATCTCAGCGATCAGTTCGAAGCGGCTCACAGAGTCGGGATCAGGTTCCTTGGCAAGCGAAGCGGGATCCCATTCCTTTTCATCATCAAATCCGCCAATCTCTTTCTCCGGCAGGACACGCTCAATGATGATGAAGATCAGAGTCACATTCCCGAAGGCAGCGATGGCGGCGGAGAGCGCACTCCCCAAGCCCTGCCCAATGATCTTCACAAAATCTGCGCCCATAAAGGGTGTATCGGTCACAGCTTGAACACCTGCCAATACCAGCATGACACTGACCACCACTGTGAGAACGATCTTCATCACGAACAAATAGAACGGGAATATTTTTGGACCGATGAGATATGGATGTGGGTTGTAGGTGGATGCCACTTTTTGCGGCGAGCCATACTCTTTTAAAACTTCGATCTCCAACGCTTCATCGCGTATGCGTCCGGTGCTTTGAGCGCGGTCTTCCAACATATCTTCGAGCGTGGACTTTAATTCCTTTTCGATGTCTTCACGCCCATTCAGTAAAGGCAAATTTTTGCCAACTTCAGAAACATAACGGTCGATGAGATTCATGATTTTTTCCTTTCTCTATGAGAGCATCTTGTCCATCACCGAAACAATGCCAGCCCATTCCTTTTTCAGTTTCGGCAGGAGTTTTTTCCCCTCCGCACTGATGACATAATAGCGGCGCGGGCGCGACTCTTCCAGCTTCCAAACCGATTCCAGCACTCCCTGTGTCTCCAGCCGACGCAGCAGTGGATACAACGTCCCCTGATCCACCTCCAAGCCGAGTTCGGCGAGCTTCTTCAACAGGGAATACCCGTATTCCTCGGTTTCCAGCTGGCTGAGCGCCGCGAGCACGATCACCCCACGCCTCAGTTCCAAAACAACATTTTCGAACGATTCTGTGTTTGCCATATCTCAACCTTTACCGCATTATACTGTGTGGAAAACAGTATGTCAAGGGGAAAGTATCAGGTGACTTAAATGTCATCGCAAGCGCTAGCGAAGCAATCGGGCATCGCTGCCTAATGAAAAAACATTTATGCTACACTTTAGCCATGAAACTAGGAATCGTCACCGACTCAACCGCCGATCTGCCGCCCTATCTCATCGAGCAATATGAAATCAAGGTTGTACCAAGCCTGCTTATTTTGGAAGGGAAGGAATATGCCGACGGGATCGGCATCACCCGCAAGGAGTTCTACAACCGTCTGCCCTCGCTTCATTCCCAACCGACAACTGCCGCACCGTCCATTGGAGATTTCCTCACGCCGTATCAAACTCTGCTCAACTCAGGCTGTGACCATATCCTCTCCATCCACACCGCCTCAAAACTGACCGCCATTCTCAACAACGCACGCCAAGCCGCACAGGAATTTCCCGACAAAGTCACCTGTGTGGATAGCGGCTCGCTTTCAATGGGACTTGGCTTTCAAGTATTGGCGGCCGCAGAAGCAGCAGACCTCGGCTTGAAGCCCGCGTTGCAATCCGTCGAATCCACGCGGCGTAGATTGAAAGTCGTTGCAGGGTTGGATACAATGGAATACCTCAAACGCAGCGGGCGAATTCCCAGCGTTGTCGCAAACTTTGGCGGGCTGCTGTCCATCAAACCGATCGTCGAATTGCGCGAAGGGGAAGTGAAGCCCATGGCAGCCGCCCGCACCAATCGACAAACCGATGAACGCGTTACACAATTCATTCAAGAATTGGGTGAATTGGAACGCCTTGCCATTCTGCACACCAATGCTGAACCCCGTGCAAAAAATATCCTGAGCACATTAATGGAGAGGGCGCGCATGTCCATTCCACGGGATATTTTGTTCGTCAATGTCACCGCCGTCATCGGCACGCATCTCGGTCCGAACGGCATCGGTTTTGCGGCAGTGAAAAAATAAACCCACGAGACGATTTATGAAAATTGACGTTCAGATTCAAATCCGTGATGAAAAGATCATCGTTGATGCCCCGCAAAAGAACCATCATCAGGAATACAAGAATGTGTTGGGAATGGCAAACGGCAGGGTGGTTTCCATCGGCCAATCTCTGGATGACCTGATCAAGGAAAACCCTCAGAATGAGGATAAATTCCGTGAGGAGGTCAAATTTGAGAAGCTATACACTCCCTCCGCAGAAGGACTTGAGAAACTGCATCTCTTTTTGAGTTATCAAAAGCATCAATTGAGTGCTGCAAGAAGCCCATTTTTTAGTTCTAAATCCATCAACTTGATCCTTGATCTGCCAAAGTACGAAAATATTGACGCGCGTGCTCGAAATCAATTTGAGTTCTCGCTGACAAAGTTTGTGGTTCGAACGTTGACGATCAATAATGATCTGAAAGGCTGGCAGAACTGGCAGAGATGGACGCTTGAAGCTGGCAGGTTTCTTTCTTTGTTGATGTGGCCCTTTCTTTGGTATTGGTTCGTCTTATCCACCGCATTCTTAATGGAGGGTTTGGGTGTTGGGAGATGGCTGGTTTATCTGGCTGGGCTCTTCGTGATCTATTATCTTTTGCTGTTTATGAAGACCTTCATTTTGAAGTTCTTCCTTCCGCATGACTTGCTGCGGGGTGAACTCTTGAGTCCAAGCATGGGCATGGGGAAATATGGAAAGTTCCTTGTGGAGAAATTGCTCGATTAAGAGTGAAATAGAAAAAAGACTCGCCCATGAAAACTTAATTTCATGGGCGAGTCTTTTTTCTGCAAATATATGTGAATTTTACAATCCCTGATTTTCCATGCTTCCATCAACGGCTGTGTATGGTGAGTTATCCATTTTCCAGAATAACGTCACTGCTATCGATACTACTAAAACGAATGTCACTGCCAGCCCGCCCTCGGGACCAAACGCCCCGCCTGTGAGCCAGTCTTCGCCTGTTTCCATCAGGTTGATGAGCGTCCCGCCGCCTGCATCTGTACCGCTGACCTGAAAGCCGAAGAAATTTCCCTGCACCCAATTCCAAACACTATGCAAGGCGCTGATGCCCCAGAGTGACCCTTCGCGCATGGCGTATAAGCCTGCAAAGCCACCGAACAATGCAAGGTTGACAAGGGCGATCGCGTTCAGGTTTGGGTTAAGTCCATGCAGTATGGCAAAAATAATGGACGATACCAGCAGGCCGATCCACGGTTTGTAGCGCGCACCGATGACAGGCAACGCCCATCCGCGGATGAGCGCCTCTTCCGCTCCACCCTGGATGATCCACCCGAACAGGACGAGGAGGACACCTCCCAATGCTGCGAATCCCTGTTGCGATGGGTCGCCCTGCTCGAATTCGACTGCGCCAAAAATGCCGAGAATTCCAACCGAGCCAGCGAACATCAATGTGCCGATCAGAAATCCGCGCCCGTATTGGGTAAGGGCGTTCTTTAGCTCATAACCCATCGTCCAGAAGGGGCGTTTTTCGAAGAATTTCAGCCATACCCAAAGAATAACGTACACAAGCGCAAAGGCGGAGATCAATTGCATGCTCATCCAGAAACCTGCTACAAGTGACGGGAGTCCTTGCAGGGTGGTGAGAGTTTCTGAAAAACCATAGAAGATGCTCATCACCACAAATACGGGTATGGCACCCAATTGGGCGACAAAGGCAAAGATGAATGAAAGTGGAATGACAGCCGCGATATGCGTCAGGCGTTGTCCTTGACGTGCCATGTCGAAGAGTTTGCTGTTGTTGAACCAATACATGAGGTCTCCCGGGGTGAAAGTAATGTTTTAAAACTTGAAAGTTGTTCGCGGTAGCTCGTAACTCGAATTGTTAAATTATACACCTCGTCGGGGGATTCGTTGCGCCCATGATAAAATTGACCATTATGCAACCGTCTTTGGAAAAACTACGCAAATTCTTTCGGCTCGAACACGAAAACAAATACGATAATACCGCCATCATCGGCGGACTCGCCAAAATGTTGGATTATTGGGAAGGGGAAGCCCGTGCTGACGGTGTCACCGAGGAAGTGATTCAGGCGGTGATCTCGCGCTTGCGCTCGTATGAAAAACTCACCCCAACGGGGCGTGCTGATTCGCTTAAGGGACTTTGGAAGCGCATCGGTGAAACCTACCCCGAAGCAGGACAAAAGCCCAAAGGGCAGCCCCATCCGCAGAAACCGACACAGGCTCCCCGTCCGCAGCGAAGCGATGCAAATGGACAGGAATCCGCCGAGGCGTCGTCTGCGGCTTCTTCACAGGGAAAAAACCAACAGCGTCAGCATCCCCAACAAAAGCAGAAACAAGCTCCGCCGCAACGATTTGAATCTGCCACGAGCGCCAAGCACAGCCAGACACCCGCCGCGCTCAGTGCAGAGTTGACCGTGCTGCAGGGAGTTGGGCCAAAAACCTCTGCCGACTTAATAAAGATTGGCATGAAGACGCTGGGGGATATGTTGTATAACTTCCCGCGTCGTTATGAAGATTACTCGCTGCTCAAGCCGATCCAATCGTTGATGTATAACGATGTGGTTACGGTGTTGGGAACCATTCAAAGTGTCCACAATCGTCCGATCCGCAGCGGCAAGAACAGCCTGATCGAAGTCATCATCAGCGATGGCACGGGGGCATTGCGCATTTCGTTTTTCAACCAGCCGTGGTTGATGAACCGTTTTAAGCAAGGTGAGGCGATCTCCGTTTCTGGCAAGATCGATCAATATCTTGGGCGCATCGTGATGAACAGTCCCGATTGGGAGCCTGTGGATATGGAAAGCCTGCACACCAATCGTATTGTGCCGATCTATTCGCTCACCGAAGGTATCACGCAAAAGTGGCTGCGCAAGCAAATGAATCAAGTGGTTACCTATTGGGCGCCCGCCGTGGTGGATGCCCTGCCCGACAGCATCAAACGCGATGCGCGGCTGGTTTCGCTTGGTGAAGCGCTGACGCAGGTGCATTTCCCTGATTCGCAGGAACGCCTCAAACATGCACGGGAACGACTTGCCTTCGATGAAATTTTCTATTTGCAAATGGGAGTGCTGCGCCAAAAACAGGATTGGCAATTGGTGGAAGGCAGGCGCTTCACAGTCTCGGACGAGTGGCTGGGTGTGCGTTTAGGAAGTTTGCCCTTTACCCTGACATCTGCCCAGCAAGAATCGCTGAACGACATCCGCCGTGACTTGGATGCAGGCAGGCCAATGAACCGCCTCATTCAAGGTGACGTTGGTTCGGGCAAGACGGTGGTTGCGGCACTGGGTGCGAGCATGGTCGTCTCAAACGGGGCGCAGGCTGCCATCATGGCACCCACGTCCATTCTGGCGGAACAGCATTACCGCAACTTCACCAATCTGTTGGCTGGTGAAAACGGATTCCTGCAAAAGGAAGAGATCCGCTTGCTGGTGGGGAACACGCCCGAGAGTGAGAAAGAGGCGATCCGTCAGGGATTGGCAGATGGTTCGATCAAGATCGCCATCGGCACACACGCTGTCATCGAGCCTGATGTCCTGTTCAAGGAATTGCAGTTCGTGGTGATCGATGAACAACATCGCTTTGGTGTGGAGCAGCGCGCCGAGTTGCGCAGCAAAGGCACAAACCCGCATTTGCTCGTGATGACCGCCACGCCCATTCCGCGCTCGCTGGCGCTGACAATGTTCGGTGACCTCGATATTTCTGTGATGGATGTAATGCCCGTTGGCAGGCAGCCGATTGCGACGTATGTGTTGCGTCCGCAGGAGCGGGAGCGCGCCTATACCATGATCCGTTCACAGGTGACGAATGGCAATCAGGCGTTCATCGTCTATCCGTTGATCGATGAGAACGAGAAGATCAATGTCCGCGCGGCGGTGGATGATTTTGAAACCCTATCCACACAGGTTTTCCCTGACTTGAAACTCGGACTTTTGCACGGACGTATGAAGCCCAGCGAAAAAGACGATGTGATGTTGAAGTTCCGCGACAAGCAATTTGACATCCTCGTTTCGACCACGGTCATCGAAGTGGGTGTGGATGTACCCAACTCCACGCTGATGTTGATCGAGGGGGCAGATCGTTTCGGTCTTGCGCAGCTTCATCAATTGCGCGGACGTGTCGGGCGTGGTTCGGTGGCGTCCACTTGTTTGCTCATTCCCACGCACGAAGATGCAACCGAGAACGACCGTCTGCAGGCGATGGCGACTACGAACAATGGTTTTGAACTCGCCGACCTTGACCTCAAACTGCGCGGACCTGGTGAATTCCTGGGAACCCGTCAGGCGGGTTTTGCCTCTTCGCTGAAGATGGCGAGCATCACCGACGTGGCGCTCATCGAAAAAGCCCGCGAACAGGCAAAGTCGCTTTTCGAGCGCGATCCCTACCTTACCCAACCCGAACATGCCCTGCTTGCAGAAGCCTTTGAGCGATTCTGGAAGGGCACTGCGAGTGATGTGAGTTAATTTGGTCGGTTGGTCGAAAGGTCGGTTAGTCGCTTGAAGAGACCAAAGGACTACTCGACTACCAGACTAAAAGACCACCAGACTACAAAACTAAAGGACTACAAAACTAAAGGACTACAAAACTACATGGTCAGAGCTTTATTTCCTGGAACATTCGACCCCATTCACTACGGCCACATGGATATTGCCAACCGCGCCTCGAAGCTCTTTGATGAAGTTGTGATGGCTGTTTACGATAAACCATTGAAGAGCCTGATGTTCTCGCCCGAAGAGCGCATGGCATTGGTAAATGCGTCCTTCAAGAACAACCCGAAGATCAAAGTGACGGGCTACAGCGGCCTGACGATCGAATTTGCGCAGCAGATCGAGGCACATGTCATCGTACGTGGGCTGCGCGTCTTCTCGGACTTTGAGTTTGAGTTCCGCATGGCTCTGGCGAATCAGCGTCTGGCAGGGGATGCGGTGGAGACGATTGCGCTCATCACAGCAGAGCAACATACTTTCCTCTCCTCATCGACGGTGCGTGAGATCGCCACGCTGGGCGGCAATGTCTCCAGCATGGTCCCACCGCATGTGGAGAGCGCCCTTAAGGAAAAGGTCTCCCAAATGGGGGAGCAGTCCCCGCCGAATGCACTGCGGGATTAATGTGCTAGAATAAGAAAAAAGACTTCCAACTCACTGGTAAACTATGGACATCCTGCAACTTATTGACCGACTCGAAGAACTTTTTAACGATGCGAAGGCAGTGCCTTTCACGCATAATGTTGTGGTGGATGAAGACAAGATGCTGGAACTGATCGACCAGCTGCGTATCACCATCCCAGAAGAAGTGAAAAAGGCGCAACAAGTCGTCGCCCAGCGTGACCGTGTGATGGCACAGGCGCAAGAGGAAGCCAACCGTACCCTGCAGATCGCCCGTGACAAAGCAGACCAATTGGTGCAGAAGGATATGATCGCTCAGGAAGGCCAGCGCCGCGCAGAACAGATCCTTTCACAGGCACGCGCAGAAGCAGAAGCTGTCCGCGCCGATGCCGATAATTATGTCCTTGATACGCTCTTGCAATTGCAGGAACAGATCGAAAAGCTTGGCAATCAGGTGACCAACGGTATTCGCATGGTACAGGAGACTCGACTGCAAAAAGGGTAGAACCCTCGTCAAAACCGCAAAAAATTAATATACTCAGTCCATGTTCAGAAAAAACACGAAACACCAACAATCCGCATTG
>VGOX01000079.1 GCA_016875755.1 Chloroflexota bacterium | reverse complement strand
ACACCACCATTGACCCTGCTCTGCAGGATCGTGCCCAGCAGCTTGTCACTGATCAGGTCGCGGCCATGGTGGATAACAACACCAAGAACGGCGCACTTGTCTCCATCAATCCGTCTACAGGTGAGATCTTGGCAATGGTCGGTTCGCCAGATTTCAACAATGTTGCCATCTCCGGGCAGATCAATATGGCGATCAGTCCCACACGTCAGCCGGGCTCGTCCATCAAACCGATCACGTATCTTGCCGCCTTTGAAAAAGGTTGGACCCCCTCCACATGGATCTGGGATGTCCCAACCGAATTCCCTGATGGCGCTAATCCGCCTTATGAGCCGCGTAACTATGACAACCGCTTTCATGGCGGTATGACGGTGCGTACGGCGCTTTCAAATTCATTCAACATCCCAGCCGTCAAAGCATTGGAATTTGTCGGTATTTATGATGACCCGAACACGCCTGAAAAAGAAGGCATGATCGGCATGGCAGAACGGCTCGGCATCACCACCTTCACCCGCAATGACTATGGCTTATCACTGACATTGGGCGGCGGTGACGTCAGCTTGATCGACATGACCACTGCCTATTCTGTGATTGCCAATGGCGGAAAGAAAGTGCCGCCTGTCGCGATACTCAAGATCACCACATTCTCGGGCGAGGTCATTTATGAATACCAACCGCCCGAAGGCGAACAGGTCATCCGTGAAGAACATGCGTATTTGATGTCTTCCATCCTTTCCGATAACGAAGCCCGTTCATGGATGTTCGGACGCAATTCCCCGCTTAACCTGTCATTCCCGGTGGCAGCGAAAACAGGTACCACCAACGACATCCGCGATAACTGGACGCTCGGTTACACCCCCGACCTTGTCACTGGTGTGTGGATCGGCAACGCCGACTATACTCCCATGAACAACACATCCGGTTTGAGCGGGGCAGCGCCTATTTGGTCGCAGTTCATGGAATATGCCGTACCTTATGTCACCAACGGTGCGCCGCGTCCCTTTATCCGACCCTCTGGTATTGTGGATAAGGTCGTGTGCAGCCTTTCAGGTACCGAGCCTTCCAACTGGTGCAAATCACAATACACTGAAATATTCGCCTTCGATCAATTACCCCTGCAGCATGGATTTGACCTTGCGCGCCGCCTCCCCATTGACCTGTGGACCGGGTATCAAGCCTCCGAAGCTTGTAAAGGACCTTCAGAAGAAAAACTCGTACTCAACGTCACCGACCCTTGGGCTCGAGAATGGTTCGAAACTCGTGATGGACGGGCATGGTTGGACAGCAACGGTCTGCCGGAAGAGCCCACCTACGCCCCCAATCGCGAGTGCCGCGCAGACGACCCGCAACCTGAGATCGAGTTCAGCCTCCCCGACGGGCAGGTTGTCACTGAACCGATCCTTGATGTCAAAGGCACTGCCAGTGCCGAAGGTGGTTTCAGAACATGGGTGCTTGAATACGGTCTTGGTGAAAACCCCGGCGCATGGGTTTTACTTGCTGAAGGTAATAATTCGGTTGTAAATGGAACCTTCTATAATTGGGATATGACCAGCCTGCCCAATGGGATCGTCAGCCTGAAATTAACCCTCATCGGCGAAAATGCGGAAGTGGACAAAAGCATCAGACTTAACCTCAGCCTGCCTGTTCCTACCGAGCTGCCTGCCACGCCGACAAATACCCCGCCGCCGACAGAGACACCTACAGCGATCATTATCATCGTCCCCACCGAAACCCCGACGCCAACCGTTACACCCATCCCATAACCATGAAGCCGCTCAATTGCCCCAATTGCGGCGCTGGATTAAGTGCCAGCGCCGCCAAACACGACATTGCAACCTGTGAATTTTGCGGAACCAGTTTTCGTGTTCCAAAGTCCAATACCCCCCAACCAGATATGGGTGACCTGCTGCTCGGTGCAGATTTTAGCCGCAAGGTCATGCCTGGTTGGGAGGTATTGAATCCGGATAAGGTAACCTTTCATACAGGCACCCCTGCCGAAGCACGCGGGACATTCCCGCCCAAGACTTCGGGGGCTTATTACATGCTGCGAAGTTCCGGTCTGTTGGATGATTTCGATGTCAGCGTTTCCATCAAAATTACCAACGGATTGAAGGAAAGTGTCCTCGCTGGAATCTATCCGCGGCTTTCAGATGATGGTGGCTACGGTTTTTTGGTGTCGGTTCAGGCATCTTACACCTTTGGCTTTTTTGAGAAAGACCCCAATGGCGGCGCTTTAACTTGGAGAAATTTGCTGCCGTGGACGTACCACACTGCTTTGCGTGAAGGGTTTAATGAAAGCAACCGCCTGCGCGTGATCTGTAATGGCGACTCGTTCCGTGTATATCTCAATGGGGTATTGGCTGGTTCTTTTAAGGACAACCAGTTTTCGGTTGGCAGGATATACCTTGCCGTAGACCCGGGCGAAAAGCAGCATGGCGGTTTCGGGTTCTCTGATCTTCAGGTGAGGGAAGTGCCTGAGTAACAGAATCGGGCAAAATTCCAGAAAAGAGGCGCGAATCTCCTTGATTCCGCCTGATTCGCGGCTTCTTCAATAGTTAACACCCTTGACGGGCGTCCTACTGGCGCATATAATCTATCTGTTGGATGTAATAAACGAGCCAAAAAACCAGCAAGCGCTTGAGAAATAGTCTCAAAGCGCTTGCCTTTGTTTGTCTCTGACTTAAAGCGACTACACGCCATGCAGAGAATGCTCAAAACGTATTCTTTTAGTTAGGAGAGGATCCAGTGGAAACCAAGGGACTGACCGCACTCCGTATCAGCCTTGCTTCGCCCCAAACCATTTTGTCGTGGTCGTATGGCGAGGTACTGAAACCTGAAACCATCAACTACCGCCGCCTGCGCCCGGAGAAGGATGGATTGTTCTGTGAAGCGATTTTTGGACCCACCCGCGATTGGCAATGTTATTGCGGTAAGTACAAGAATCCGCGCTATAAGGGTATTACCTGTGAAAAATGCGGCGTGGAAGTAACCCGCTCCGCCGTCCGCCGCGAGCGCATGGGGCATATTGCGCTTGCATCCCCTGTTGCACATATTTGGTATACGCGCCGCATCCCATCGCAGATGGGTATGTTGTTGGATATTTCCCGCCGCAATCTGGACCGTGTGCTGTATTTTGCCCAGTACATTGTTACCTACGTGGACGAGGAAGCCCGCAAGAAGGCGCTCCAGCGCCTTGAGGATGAGATCTCTGTTTCCGAGCGTGAACAGGCTTCGGAGATCAATGCCCGCATTGCGGAGATCAAGACCAAGCGCGATGCGAAGATCGGCGAACTGAAGCAAAAGCAAGCTTTGCTCGAGCAAGGCTACGACGAAGGTATTGCCGAACAACTTGACCCCATCATCAAGGAAGGTCAGAAGTTGGAGAAACAACTTCAAGATCAGATGGGCGAAGCCGCCAAGAAGGCTGTTGCTTTCGAGCAGACCGGCGAGAAGATCATCGATGCCGGTGACAAGGTTGCCAGCAAGCATATTACGCTCATTCAGAAGATCGTCCAGAAGAAATTGGAAGTGCTTGAGAATGAGTTGAAAGACAAGCGCCAGAGCGAGATCGAACAGATCGAGACCCAGACTGCCACCATCAAAGCCCATGCAGATCAGGAAATGGAAGGTCTGCGCAATGATCTGGAATCGCAGACTTCGGTTTCTTCCAACAACTCATCCCGCCTGCGTGATGAACTTTTGGAACTGCGTCCTTTCACCTTTATCAGCGAAATCCGTTACCGTGAATTGAAACAACGTTGGGGGCAGGTCTTCCGTGCCGACATGGGTGCTGAAGCCTTCTATGACATTCTTGAACGTCTTGACCTCGACAAACTTTCTGAAGAACTGTGGCACGAGGTTCGCACCACCAAGAGCAAGCAGAAGCGCAAGAAAGCCACCACCCGCCTCAAGGTTGTGGAAGCATTCCGACGTTCTGGCAACAGCCCGGCGTGGATGATCTTGACCGTGCTGCCGGTCATCCCCCCCGATCTGCGCCCGATGGTGCAGTTGGATGGTGGCCGTTTCGCCACCTCTGACTTGAACGATCTGTATCGCCGCGTGATCAACCGCAATAACCGCCTCAAGCGTTTGCTCGAACTTGGCGCACCGGATGTCATCATCCGCAATGAGAAGCGTATGTTGCAGGAAGCCGTAGACAGCCTGATCGACAACAGTCAGCGCGGCAAGGCGCTCTCGCGCCGTGGCCGTCGCGAGCTCAAATCTTTGAGCGACATGCTAAAAGGCAAGAAGGGTCGTTTCCGCCGCAACCTGCTAGGTAAGCGTGTGGACTACTCTGGTCGTTCTGTGATCGTGGTGGGTCCGCAGCTTAAGCTGAATCAGTGCGGTCTGCCCAAGAGCATGGCGCTCGAATTGTATCGTCCGTTTGTGATCGCCAAGTTGGTGCAGAATGGTTACGCTGCCAATGTGAAGGGTGCCCGTCGCTTGATCGAGCGCAACCGTCCCGAAGTATGGGAAGCGCTTGAATCCGTGATCGGTGACCGCCCCGTTTTGTTGAACCGTGCTCCCACCTTGCACCGTCTTGGTATTCAGGCTTTCGAGCCGATCCTCATTGAAGGTTCTGCGATTCAATTACATCCGCTTGTAACCACTGCGTATAACGCGGACTTTGACGGCGATCAAATGGCTGTGCATGTGCCGCTTTCACAAAGAGCGGTTACCGAAGCACGCGAGTTGATGCTCTCTTCAAAGAATCTGCTCAAGCCTGCCGATGGTGAGCCGATCATCGCTCCAGGAAAAGACATGGTGCTGGGTGTGTACTACCTGACCATGGAAAAGAAAGCGGTTCACCGTGGCGATGGCCGTGCCTTTGCCGATATGGACGAGGTGGAATTGGCCTATGCCCTTGATCAGGTAGATGTTCACACGGAGATCAAATTCCGTGCAAACACCTGGTACGATGACAAGGGGAATCGCCTGCCAGAGCCTGAATATCGCGTTATCACCACAACTGTGGGACGCGTGTTATTTAACCGAATCCTTCCCCCTCAAGTACTTTTTGTCAATAAGAAACTTGACAAAGGCGGCGTAAAGGACTTGATCGCAGAAGTGTACGAAATCTGTGGACAGGAAGTAACTACAGATGTTGCTGATGCTGTAAAAAGCATTGGCTTCGAGTATGCCACGAAATCAGGTATCACACTGGCTGTTGCTGATATTTCAATTCCGCCGGAACGAAAGGGTATGCTTGAAGAAGCTGCCAAATCAGTGGAAGTGGTTCTGCGTGACTTCCGCCGTGGTTTGTTGACCGAACAGGAAAAGAACGAACGCGAAATTCAGATCTGGCAGGAGACCACTGAAAAAGTTGGTGATGCTGTGAAGAGGCACATGGACCCGGATGGCAATCTCTCCACCATGGCAACCTCCGGCGCGACGAAAGGCGGTTTCTCCACCATCTCCCAGCTGGCGGGTATGCGTGGTTTGATGGCTGATCCTTCCGGACGCATCATCCCGATGCCGATCCGTTCCAACTTCCGCGAAGGTCTGACCGCGCAGGAGTACTTCATTTCCACACACGGTGCCCGTAAGGGTCTTGCGGATACGGCTCTCCGTACTGCGGATGCAGGGTACCTGACCCGCCGTCTCGTGGATATTGCCCAAGATATCATTATCAATGAATACGACTGCGGCACACACGATGGCGTGTGGATTCGCAAGTCGGATGATGTGGCGGGCCAATCGATGGCAAGCCGCATGTATAGCCGACTCGCCGCACAGCGCATCCTTGACCCGAAGACGGGCGAAGTGCTGGCTGAATATAACGATGTCCTCACCCATGATCTGTCGCGCAAGATCGCAAGCGCCGGCGTGACCGAAGTGAAACTTCGCTCGCCGATGACCTGTGAGTTGAATCACGGCATTTGTTCCAAGTGTTATGGTATCGACCTTGCCCGCGGTGAAATGGTTGAACTTGGTTCTGCGGTCGGTATCGTTGCCGCCCAGTCCATTGGTGAACCTGGTACGCAGTTGACGCTCCGCACCTTCCACACGGGTGGTGTGGCCTCCAGCGGTGCAACCGATATTACAACGGGTCTTCCGCGTGTTGAGGAAATCTTCGAGGCACGCAAAATGCCGAAGGGTGAAGCCGTTGTCGCCGAGATCAATGGCGTGGTCCACATCCAGCCCTCCGAAAAATACCCCGACATGCGCGAGGTTCGTATCGAACATGCGGAAATGATCCACGATGAGTACGCCATTCCTGAAGATTGGAAGTTCATTGTGAAGGATGAGGCCGAGGTGCAGGTTGGTGACATCCTTGCCACCAAGGAAAAAGCCACCATCGTTGCGCAACACGGTGGACGTGTGGCTGTGGAGAAGAAGGATCACAAGATCATCGTCTCCTACGAACAGCGTGAAGAGATCGTCGAAGACGTTCCCAACACCTCACGCCTGCTCGTCAAGGACGGTGCGCGTGTGGAAGCCGGTCAGCCGTTGACCGAAGGTTCACTCAACCCGCATCGCATCCTCAAGATCCAGGGACGCGACGCCTGCCAGATGTATCTGATGACCGAAGTTCAAAAGGTGTATCGCTCGCAGGGTCAGAACATTCACGACAAGCACTTCGAGGTCATCATCCGCAAGATGTTGAGCAAGGTGCAGGTCACCCGCCCCGGCGACACCAAGTACCTGCCCGGTGATGTGATCGACCGACTCTTGATTCGCAGAATCAACGAGCAGTTGATCGCGGAAGGCAAGCAGCCGGCTCGCTTAAGCGAAGTGCTGCTCGGCGTGACCAAGGCATCGCTCAGCACCGACTCCTTCCTATCCGCCTCCTCGTTCCAGCACACCATTAAGGTGCTGGCAAGCGCGGCCATCGGTTCCACCACCGACCCGCTCTTTGGCTTGAAGGAAAATGTGATCATCGGTAAGCTCATTCCTGCCGGTACCGGTTTTATCCACGGGCGGTTTGCTGATGATATAAAAGCCAATTCCAGTGGCGGTGAAGAACTCTCCCCATCACCAGACGCGGAACCTGAAAGCTAGAAAATAGTACATAAGGGCGACTGTCAAAGTCGCCCTTATTATTTAATAATAAGACATATCACAAGGAGATAGGAGAATCATGAAACGTAATAATACGTTGATCCATTTCAGCTTTGCCCTCATTCTGGTGTTCCTTCAGGCCTGCAACCTGCCTGGCGGCGCGCCGGATGGCACGCCGACGGTTGACCCGTTGGAAGCAGCCGCATTGACCGTCACGGCCGCTGCGATTCAAGTAGATGCGACTGCAACCTTGACCGCAACGCCCGAATTCACTGCAACACCTGCCTTTACACCAACGCTGGCTTTCACATCCACGCCTTCGTTTGCGTATGTGAATCTCTCGGAAAATACCAATTGCCGCACGGGGCCCGGACAAGCCTATCCGCTTGTTGACACTTTTTTGATCGGGCAGACCATTGAAGTCCTCGGCAAAAACTCGACCAATGAATATTGGTATGTCCGCAGCCCGAACAACCAGAACGTCTTCTGCTGGATGTGGGGCTTCTATGCCAAAGGCGGCAATCTCGGTAACGTCCCCATTTTTACCCCGCCGCCGTCACCCACACCCGCACCCAGTTTCGATGTCTCCTACGCAGGCGTGGATAGCTGTGTGGGCTGGTGGATCGATTTCAATTTGAAGAACACCAGCACGGTTGCCTTCAAATCGGTTGGCATTACAGTAAAAGATACCGTCACGGGCGTGTCGCTTGGTGAACTCAAAGACGGCTTCACAGACCTGGGCGGCTGTCTCTCTTCGAGCATCATTGCCACGCTGGATCCAGGTCAAACGTACACCGTCAGCTCGGCGGCCTTTGTTGATAACCCTGTCGGTCACAAGATCGAAGCCACCATCAATCTCTGCACGGGCTTGCTGGGCAGCGGCACCTGCGTCACAAAGAATATCGAATTCACTCCGTAAAAAACGATAACAAAAAGAAGCAGCCAGGCGGCTGCTTCTTTTTGTTGTGCGCCCAGCATGGGCGTTGGCTAGAGGGTGAAAGACCCTTATGGAGGTTGATTGCACCAACCATTAGCGGAAGGCAAGGGCGTTGTCG
>VGOX01000078.1 GCA_016875755.1 Chloroflexota bacterium | reverse complement strand
AATGCGGGTTGTTGGTGTTTGGTGTTTTTTCTGAACATGCGTTGATTGTATTAAATTTTTTCGGTTTTGACGAGGGTTGCTACCCTTTTTGCAGTGGAGTCATGTCAGCTTTTGGCAGGACGACCCGACCACACCTGATGGTATCAACTTCACCAAAATGGCACAAATGACCCGCGGAGTTATCATCCGTGCGGGACAAAATTTATGGGAAGATATCCGCTTCAAAACGTCGTGGAGTAATGCCAAACAAGCGGGGCTGGTGCGCGGTTCGTATTGGTTTTACGACAGCCGCGCCAACCCGAAGCCAACCCGAAACGTCAGGCAGAAAAATGGGTGGAGGTTCTTGGCGACGACCCCGGTGAAATGGAACTATGGTGCGACTTTGAAGACCGCTACGGCGGAGCCTTTACAGGCTGGCGACACTGGTTCGATTTCATGGAACGTTTGAAAGTTTTGCTGCCCAATAAAAACCTCGGCGTTTACACAGGTTATTACTACTGGCAGGAACTCGCCGCAGGTGTAAACTACTTCGCGCAATATCCATTGTGGATCGCGGCATACAACACCACCGCACCGCGCGTCCCCCCAATTTGGCAGGATTGGACATACTGGCAATTCACCGACAACGGTGATGGAAGCCTGTTCGGCGTGGAAAGCAAGAACATTGACTTAAACTATTTCAACGGAACCGAAGAGGAATTCCTTGCGCGGTATCCGAAACCACAAACACAAGCCACGCTCATCGCACGCTTTGGCGACACCCTCGTGGAATACAGGAGAGTCTCATGACCCAATACAGCATGACCCCCATCACCAGCGGAACGAGAATGCGCAGCGACCACAGCACATTCGCCAGCGTCATCACCTCCTACGGGCGCGGGCAGTTGATCGTCGGCGATGACTTATGGGAAGCGCCAGCAGATGGCAGCGAAGTGAAAAAAGGAGATAAGTGGTTGCGCGTCACCTCCGTGGACGGGGTGAATGTAGCACAGCGCGGCTGGATGGCATACATCCACAAGGGTGTGCCGATCTGTGATAATTTCAAAGTGATCGAAGTCCCAACACCCCTGCCTGCACCTGTGTTCCCTGAGTCTTTCACACTGGTTGACCCCAGCGGCGCAAAGGCGGAATATGTGTTTGTGAGGATTATCGAAGAATAGCTGTGACATATTTCCTGATTTGGAAAAACTAACCGAATCCTTAACTAAAATCCTTGACACCGCCAACTCGCAAGCGTAAAATTAGATTAATCGGATTAATCAACTTTTATGCTTCGCGACCGCGTTTCCCCCAACATTTCTGAATTTCTTAGCTATCTGGCGTCACACACCGAAGCGGAAAATAAATTACCCCCTTTAACCGAACTGAGCCGCGAACTCGGCGTCGGTGTGGCGGCGTTGCGGGAACAACTCGAAGTGGCGAGAGCGCTTGGGTTGGTAGAGGTCAAGCCGAGGACGGGAATGAGGCGCAAGCCGTATTCCTTCGCACCTGCTGTCATGCAAAGCCTTGATTATGCGATTGCGATGAACAAAGATCACTTCGTCGCCTTTGCCGACCTGCGCCAGCATATTGAAACAGCGTATTGGCATAAAGCCGTTCAGATGCTCACACCCGAAGACCATGCAGAATTACAGTCACTTGTAGCACGTGCATGGGAAAAATTACGCGGCAACCCGCCTGAGATTCCCCACCCCGAACATCGCGAATTACACCTCACTATCTATCGCCGCCTCGATAACCCGTTTGTAACTGGTCTGTTGCAATCTTATTGGGATGCCTACGAGACAGTCGGGTTGAATTTCTTCACCGATTACAACTATCTCACGGAAGTCTGGAAGTATCATCAACAAATGGTGAACGCCATTTGCGCCAATGATATAGAGGCGGGCTACAAAGCCCTCTCTGAACATACGGATCTGATCCACCAATTAATTTCATCGTCCCAGTGACGAGCACCTTACGAGGAGTTCCATGAACAAAAAAGTGAACGATTTTTCGATCACAGTTGGCACCAAGAACGGCTCCGGCAGTTCCACCGCCAACAACACCATCCTGCGTTCGATCTTCAAGATGGGCATTCCCGTCTCAGGAAAGAACCTGTTCCCTTCCAACATTCAGGGTTTACCCACGTGGTACACCATCCGTGCCAATAAGGATGGTTTCATCGCCCGACACGAAACCAACGAGATCGTGATCGCGATGAACCCCAATTCGTTCGCACGGGACCTGGCATCTGTTGCGCCGGGCGGGGCTTTTTTCTACTCTGACGATATCAAGCAGCCGATCACCCGTGTGGATGTTGCCATCTACCCGATGCCGATCAAAGCCATCGTCAAGAACGATCCGAATATACCCACCGATTTTCGTGAACTGGTCGGCAACATGGTTTATGTCGGCATTCTCGCCCAAATGATCGACATGGATATGGACGCCATCCTTGCTGCATTGACCTTCCACTTCAAAGGCAAACAAAAGCCCATTGACATGAACTTCAACGCCTTGAAAGCAGGCGCAGATTGGGCGAGGGAAAACCTCGAAAAGAAAGACCCATTCTATCTCGAGCAAATGGACAAAACAAATGGCATGATCATGGCAGACGGCAACACTGCCGCTGCGATCGGATCAGTATTCGGCGGCGTGCAATTCTCGGCTTGGTATCCGATCACCCCTGCTTCGTCACTTGCTGAATCTTTGAATGACTACCTCCCCATGCTCCGCAAACGCGAAGATGGAAAACATACCTACGCCGTTGTACAAGCGGAAGATGAACTCGCCGCACACGGTATGACGATTGGTGCGGGTTGGGCGGGTTTACGCTCGATGACCTCCACCTCAGGACCTGGTCTTTCGCTCATGACCGAATTTGCAGGCTTGGCATATTACGCCGAAGTCCCCGTGGTAATTTGGGATGTGCAACGCATCGGTCCAAGCACGGGCTTGCCTACACGTACGTCACAAGGCGACCTGACCTTCACCCACTTCATCGGTCATGGCGATTCGCACTCCGTCGTCCTGCTCCCCGGTGACGTGTACGAATGTTTTGAATTTGGCTGGAAATCTTTTGACGTTGCAGAACACGTCCAGACTCCCATCTTCGTGTTGAGCGACCTCGACATGGGCATGAACCAATGGATGAGCAAACCATTCCAATATCCTGATGTGCCAATGGATCGCGGCAAAGTGCTCACCGAGCAGGATCTCGAAGAACTCAAAGGCAGTTGGGGACGTTACCTCGACAAGGATGCAGACGGCATTCCGTACCGCACCCTGCCCGGCAACAAACACCCGATGAGCGCGTACTTCACCCGCGGAACAGGTCACGATGAATATGCCAAGTACACGGAAGATTCCGAGGTGTACATCAAGAACATGGACCGCCTAAAGAGAAAATACTATGATGCGGCAAAGTATGTTCCCGCGCCAGTGCTGCATGCGAATAAGAAAGCCACCATCGGCATCATCGCCTACGGCTCCACTGAAAACGCGATCTTCGAAGCCCAGCATCAGCTTGTCCATGACCACGGCATTGAATCTGAATTCATGCGCTTGCGCGCTGTCCCATTCAATGATGAAGTGACCAAGTTCATCGCTAAGTATGATCAGGTCTTCGTCGTCGAAATGAACCGCGATGGTCAGATGCACCAGATTCTGTTGACGGAATATCCGCAATTCGCAGGGAAGTTGATTTCTGTGGCGTATCAGGATGGCTTGCCCGCCGCTGCGAAGTGGGTCCGCGAGGGAATTCTGGCGAAGTATGAAAGTGGAAAACAGAAAAAGGCTGCAGTTAAGAAAACTGCTCCGAAAGCAAAACCAGCTTCCAAACCCAAGAAAGCAGCGGTGACAACGAAAGTCGCCAAGAAACCTGTGAAGAAATCCGCTGTCAAGTCGAAGACATCCGCGAAGTCGAAGAAGAAATAGGAGTAAACGAATATGAATCAACCTCTCCCCATGGCTGGTGCGCCTGCTAATACCAATGCGGCTGGCTTAACCAAAAACGATTATCGCGGCGCACCCAGCACCCTGTGTCAGGGCTGCGGACATAACTCGATCTCGAACCAGATCGTGACCGCATTGTATGAAATGAATGTGGTGCCTGAAGATGTGATGAAGTTCAGCGGCATCGGCTGCTCCTCCAAGTCACCGACTTATTTCCTAAACCGCACCTTCGGCTTCAACAGCCTGCACGGACGTATGCCATCCATCGCGACAGGTGCGTTGTTTGCGGATGCGCACATGAAAGGCATCGGCGTCTCAGGCGACGGCGATACCGCCAGCATCGGTATGGGACAGTTCAAGCATGTCATGCGCCGCAATGTAAATATGGTGTACATTGTTGAGAACAACGGCGTGTATGGTCTCACCAAGGGTCAATTCTCCGCAACCGCTGAAAAAGGTTTGCAATTGAAGAAGCAGGGCGAGAACCCCTACATGCCTGTTGATATTTGTATGGAAGCGCTTGTTTCCAATGCGACCTTTGTGGCGCGTTCCTTTGCGGGCAACCCCAAGCAGGTGAAGGAATTGCTGAAAGCCGCGCTCTCCCATAACGGGATTGCCATTTTGGATATCATCAGCCCATGCGTGACCTTCAACAACCAAGATAATGCCTACCACTCCTATGCGTGGGGCAAAGATCACGAAGAACCCCTGCACGAAATTTCCTACATTGCGCCGCGTAACGAGATCATGCTTGAACGCGAAATGATGGAAGGTGAGATCCGTGAAGTAGCCATGCACGATGGTTCAACGGTCATCTTGAAGAATCTCGAAAAAGGCTACGACCCCACCAACCGTATCGAAGCGATGCGTGTGATGGAAGAAGCCCAGCGCAATAATTGGTTGGTGACAGGCCTGCTCTACGTCAACACCCAGAAGCCCACGCTTACCAGCATCTATAATCTTGTAGATACCCCGCTCAACCGCCTGACCGAAGCCGACCTGCGCCCTGAACGCGCCATGATCGACAAGGTCAATGCGTTGATGTTCTAAGCAACCAAACACTCACCCCTACCCCTCTCCCATAAGGGAGAGGGGTTTTTAATAACCAATGACAACCGAAACAACCACCGAAAAACTAAACTTCAAACAAATCCTGCCAGTGCTCGTCATCGTGCTGGTGGATCTGATGGGACTCTCCATCATTATTCCACTCTTGCCGCTGTACGCTGCCCGCTTCGGGACGACCCCATTGGTGATCGGCATTCTGCAAGCGACGTACCCGCTGATGCAGTTCCTCGGCGCACCAATTTTGGGACGCTTATCCGACCGTTTCGGACGCAAACCCGTGCTCATCGTCAGCCAGATCGGCACCCTCAGCGGATTTATTCTGCTCGGCTTCGCGGATTCGCTGCTCCTGCTCTTCATGTCCCGCATCATTGACGGTCTTTCTGGCGCGAACATCGCCACCGCCCAAGCCGCCATTGCAGACAGCACCACAGAGAAAACCCGCACACAAGGTCTCGGTTTGATCGGCGCGGCATTCGGTGTCGGTTTCGTGCTGGGACCCATTATCGCGTTCATTGTCCTTGCAGCCACGGGACAAAATTATCAGGCCGTGGCGTTCACTGCCGCGTTCTTCTCGTTCGCTTCGATTCTTCTCACCACCTTCTGGTTCAAAGAAACCGTCCAACTCGCCGATGACCCCGAAGCTTCCCGCAAGCGCCGCCCGTTTTCATTCGACGCCATGTGGAATGCGCTCAAAAATCCAGCCATCGGATTTCTACTCATCATCATGTTCTTCTACCGCATCGCATTCGGCGGCTACGAACAACTATTTTCACTCTTCACCCTCACCCGCCTCGGCATGGACGCACGCGACACCGCAGGTCTGTTCGCGCTGGCGGGCATGTCCATCATCGTCATTCAAGGCGGGCTGATCGGCAGATGGTCGCGCAAAAAAGGTGACCGCTGGCTGGTGCTTATGGGTCTTGGCGCATTAGCAATTGGGCTCATCGGCACAGCGCTCACACCCGCCAACCCCGTACCGTGGTATGAAAAAGACAGAGTCCTCGAGAGCATGGCAGGTGAGGGCGAACAGCGTGTCTCCATTCAAAGCATCAACATTGAACTTCCCGATGAGACCGAAAAAGGCTGGAGCGGAATCATCTGGCTGGTGGTGGCGAGCCTGCCCGCCGCAGTCGGAGGCGCGATACTTCATCCCGCCATCAACAGCCTCATCAGTAAATCGGCAAACCCTGCTGAAATCGGCGGCACACTGGGCGTTTCTGCGGCGGCATACAGCGCGGCAAACGCCATCGCCCCGCTTTTCTACGGCACACTCTTTCAAGCCTTCGGCGGACCCGTCCCGTTTTTTGTAGGCGGGCTGATCCTTGCAGGTTTGTGGATTTTTGCGCCGCGCGTTGTAAAATAATGGGGAAATGAAAATCCCTGACTCTGAAATCAACCTCGAATATATCCGCGCATCAGGACCAGGCGGACAGAACGTCAACAAAGTTGCGACAGCCGTCCAACTGCTCTTTGATGTGGTCAACTCCCCCACCCTCGCCTCCGACCTAAAGGGACGCCTGATTCGGCTTGCTGGGAAACGCGTCACGGCTGAAGGTATTCTGATCATCGAAGCAAAACGATTCCGCACACAAGAGGCCAACCGCGAAGACGCACTTCATAAATTTTACGAGTTGATTCGCAAAGCGGGCGAAAAGCCGAAGCCACGCCATAAAACCAAACCGACCAAAGCTTCGAAAGAAGACCGACTGAAAGAAAAGAAGCGGCGCGGGGAAGTCAAGAAGCTGCGCAGAAATAAAATCGAAAGAGAATGAACCATGCCAAACCTGACCATCAGTACGGAAAATGCGGAATTTCAAATTATCCAATCCCTGAAGTTAAACAGGACCAAACGCCACAAGGCAAAGGAAGCATTCATTGAAGGGATCGAGTCGATCAAACAAGCTGTAAACGCAGGTCTGGAAATTACCAGAATCATCGCGCCAGACATCGACAAACTCTCCTCGTGGTCGCAGGACTTGATTCGCAAAAATCAAAAGGCAAAAAAAATCAACCTATCTTTTGATCTATACAGATCCATTTGTGACCGTGAAGAACCGTCTGAGATCGTTATCACAGCCAGGGTTGAGACGCACGACCTAAACGAACTGGAGTTGCCTCCCGACCCATTTTTATTGGTATTCGACCGACCCAGCGATTATGGCAATCTCGGGACATTAATCCGCTCTGCAAACTCATTCGGGGTCGACGCAATCTTCCTGATCGGTCACAGCGTGGACATGTACGATCCCAAAGTCATCCGCTCAAGTTTGGGAAGTATTTTTCACTCGAAGATCATCTCCATTCAATCCATGCAGGATTTTGAAGCGTGGGTTGCCAAACAAAAAATAATTAACAACATTCATATTGTTGGGACAGACTCGACAGGAGATGCCTCTTTGCTGAACCACAAATTAGCAAAACCAATTGCGGTTGTCCTTGGGAATGAAGCAAAAGGAATGAGCATCGCATTGAAAAATATGTGCGATTATGTGATCAGCATCCCCACTGCCGGGGTTGTCAATTCATTGAATGTTTCCTGTGCCGGCTCCATCATTTTATGGGATGTGTATAAAAACAGCCAATAACCCATTGACCAGGCTCTGTCAACACTCCGGTCAACTTCAATACATATCACCACGGGTATTATATAATCGGGGATTATGCAAAAACATCACACATTCGCAGGTTTGATCTCAGGGTTAATTGCCGCCTCCATTTGGGGAGGCATGTACGTTGTCAGCAAGGTGGTATTGGAAGTGATACCGCCTTTCTCTTTGCTTGCCTCACGGCTTATACTTGGCGCACTGGCTTTGGGACTCGTCATTTATTTCCGCAATAAAAAAGCGGGAACAAAAATCACCGTCACCAAAGAATTCTTTTGGGCTAGTTTTCTCGTCGGTTTTGTGGGTTACGGCGTTTCGCTTGGATTTCAATTTGTCGGCACGAAACTATCCACCGCCTCCAACGGGGCATTGGTCACTTCAGCCACGCCTGCTTTCGTTCTTTTGTTCGCGCCATTCCTTTTGGGAGAACGCTCCACGCCGCGCCGTATCTTGGCTT
>VGOX01000077.1 GCA_016875755.1 Chloroflexota bacterium | reverse complement strand
GATGCGGACCCGCATGTCCGGTGGTGTGAGAGGGAGCGGTTAGCCGCCGCTCCCTACTCGATTCGTTTTATGGCGGGGCGGCCTCAGTTGGCGCTTCTGTAGGCGCTTCAGTTGGTGGAACGGCAGTGGTTGGAAGGGCCGTCGCAGGCACGCCTGTGTTTGTCGCTGCACCAACTTTGATCACTACGGACAGGAAGGTTCCAAAAGGTTGATTTTGGTCGTTATAGATTTTCCAATAGCCTGTGTAATCGCCCGCTGTAGTCGGGGCTGTCATGGCAATGGAAATGTCTACAGATTGATTTGGGCTCACGGCAGCACTAAGGGCAGTGGCTGCGCCACCCATGGCGTTGCCTGAAATGAAGGTTAGTTTATAGGTGGTTGCCCAGGGACAGGTTCCGTTATTTTGTACTTTCCACGTTTTGATGAAGGCTTGTCCGGGCGCCATCACCGTTCCATCAGGGATAGTGACATCGGCAATATAAATGGAGTTATTGCAACCAACTGCCCCTGAGCCTGCCGACTGGGTCGGTGACGAAAACACCTGCGGACTGGGCAGCGCAAGAGTGGCAAATGGAGTGGCAGTCTCGAACGGTGTTACAGTCATGGTGACGGTGGGCGTCTCGGATGGCTGGCTGGCTTCCAATGTCATTTGCTGCGCAACGAGTGTTTCTGCCGCATTGGTATAGATGGCATTCACATCCTCAACGGTATTGCCTCCACCGCCGAATGCGAAAACAAGGGTAACGATCCCTGCCGTTACGAAAAGAGCGACCAGCGCCCATAACATCATTGTTCGATTGTTCGTGTTTTCAAATTTCAACATGATCTCTCCTTTTTATTAGTACAAGGCTATGAATTATATTGGGTGAAAGTTAAAGGAATCTAGGTATTTCCCTACGAACTCCCTACTTTTTTCATACGGTCTCATTGGTCTGACAAGTTGCTGAAATCAGACTTGTCAGACCAATAAGACCTGTTAGACTTAGCCCCATGCTCATCTACGACCTCGATTACCCCACCCTCACAAGCACATTAAAAGAATGGAACGAACCCGCCTACCGCGCCAAACAGATCTGGCAGGGACTGTATCAACACCTCTACAACTCACCTGAACAATTCACAACACTGCCAAAATCGCTGCGTGAAAAGATGACAGAGAATTTCACCTTCATGCCCTTTTCCGTGAAGGTCTATCAGGATTCGTCCGACAAATCCACGCGCAAGACGTTATTTGAATTGCCCGATGGAAATTTGATCGAAGCGGTCTTGATGCGTTACGGCGACCCTGCAGACAACCCGCAGATCACCGCCGCCGCGCCGCAAAGCATGATGCGCGGCGCAAAGAATCGCAGGACGCTGTGCATCTCCACGCAGGCGGGCTGCGCGATGGGATGTGTGTTCTGTGCGACAGGTCAACTGGGATACAAACGTAACCTCAGCAGCGGAGAGATCGTGGCACAAGTCATGTATTACGCGCAGATGCTAAAGGAACACAATGAAGTTGTCAGCAATGTCGTTTTCATGGGCATGGGCGAACCCTTCCATAATTACGACAATACAATGGCGGCCATTGACAGATTAAATGATTCCGACGGATACAACTTCGGTGCGCGGCGCTTCACCATCTCGACGGTTGGTCTGGTTCCACAGATCAGGCGCTTCGCCGACGAGAAGCGGCAGGTCAACCTTGCCATCTCGCTCCACGCCATCGACGATGACGCCCGCACCGAGATGATGCCCGTTAACAAACGCTACAAAATTGACGACGTTCTCGAAGCCTGCGAATACTACGTCGCCATGACCAGCCGCCGCATCACATTTGAATGGGCACTGATCAACGGCGTTAACGACACTCCTGAGATTGCCAAAAAGCTAGCCTCCAAATTACGCGGGCTGATGTGCCACGTCAACGCAATTCCGCTCAACCCCACTGCGGGTTTCGACGGCAAAGCCACAGACCGTCAGCGGGCAGATGTTTTCAAGGAAACATTGGAACAGGCTGGAATTCCATGCACGATCCGCATGCGCCGCGGGATCGATATCAACGCGGGTTGCGGTCAGCTTGCGGGGGCGAATTCATAACAAAGTATGGGGTCAGCCAGTTTTCTGGCGTGATGCATAGCTGGCTGCCTCCATTATTTTCCCCCTGTTATAATCCCTCTCACTTCGCATTAAACTTTCTCCAATATCATTCATAGATAACTCCACTTTAAGCTTAGGTGAACCTCGATGGAATCAAAACAAAACTGGCTTGAACGCCCCATTCATCCCGCCCTGCCTGCCATAACCAATGAGATCGCGGTCTTCGCGATCGTTATTTTGCTGGCAGTACTCACACGCTTCTACGACCTCGAAGCACGCGTGATGAGTCACGACGAAAGCTTGCATACCTACTTCTCCTGGCTGCTCTACCGCGGGCAAGGCTACCAGCACTCCCCCATGATGCATGGTCCGTTCCAGTTCCACATCATTGCGCTCACCTATTTCCTCTTTGGCGCAAGCGACCTCACTGCCCGCATTCCCGCAGTGTTATTCAGCATCGGCACGATCTGGATGGTCTGGTACTGGCGACGCTACCTCGGCAATTGGGGCGCGCTCATCGCAGGTGCGTTGCTTGTCATTTCGCCCTACATGCTTTATTACGGACGCTACGTCCGCAACGAATCCTTTGTCGGGTTTTCAGGCATCGTTATGCTATATGCCATGCTGCGTCATCTCGAAGTCGGCGGCAGAAAATATCTTTACATCCTCGCAGCTGCATTAGCACTGCACTTCACATCCAAAGAAACTTCCTTTATTTACACTGCACAGGCGCTTATCTATCTTGCCATTTACTTCATTGTTCAAGTCACCCGCGCCCCGTGGAAGAACGCCGAACGTGAATACCGCGTCTTCATCATCGCACTCAGTGTAATGATCCTGCTGGCAGGCGGCGCCGTCGGCTATGGACTATACACCCACGAAGAAAACACCCTGACGGGCATGGAAACCGCCATGCCCATCAACCCTGAGGAAATGGCTGCGCCTCTCACTACGTCCGAGCCTGCCCTTGCCCCTCTGACAGTGATCCTCGCTGTAGGGGCGCTCCTCGCATTTCTTGCAGCCGCCTTCTATCTCATCAAAGGCTACACATGGGAGCGTGTCCGCAACGAACGATCCTTCGACCTGCTCATTGTGTCAGGTACACTCGTCCTTCCGCAGCTCTCCCCCTTCCTCCTAAAAATATTCGAGTCCTCGCTCAACGTCATCATTCCCACTTCCGCAGGTGAAGTGCAAGCCATGGGCGCAGACATGCGCTCCATCCTCATCATCGGCGGCACCCTGTTATTGACGTTCATCCTTTCCATTGTGGCAGGTTTGCTCTGGAACCCCGAAAAATGGTGGAAGACCGCCCTCATCTTCTGGGTCCCCTTCACCATTCTCTACACCACCATCTTCACCAACAGCGACGGCTTCTTCACAGGCACCATCGGCTCGCTTGGCTATTGGATCGTCCAACAGGATGTAGAGCGCGGCAGTCAGCCATGGTACTACTACGTACTGATACAAATCCCAATGTACGAATTCCTGCCCGCCCTTGGCTTCATTCTCGCACTCTTCCTTGGTTTCCGCAGAAAAATTGCATCTGCCTTCGAAGCAAACAGTGACCAGGACGAGGTCATCACCTCGCTCGAACAAAACAGCGAGGAAAGAAACTTCACCAACACATTCAGCCTGCTGGCATTTTGGAGCGTCATCAGCATTGCCGCATTCTCCTACGCTGGCGAACGCATGCCTTGGCTTACCCTCCATATGGCATGGCCGATGATCCTCATCACAGGTTGGGCGCTGGGACGTTTGATCGAAACCACCGACTGGGAAAAAGCCAGAGAACGGAATATTCCGCTCACACTCGCTTCTTTAGCCATCTTTGTTGCCAGCACTTCCAGAGCATTCCTCATCTGGAACGGACCAACCCGCCCATTTCAGGGTCAAGGTTTGGTGGAATTGCAAGCCACCAACGCATTCCTCCTTCCAATGGTGGTCGCCATTTTGAGCGCAGTGGCAGGTGTCTATCTGCTGCGTGCATGGAACTTCAAAGATATGAGCCGCGTATTCGTTCTGGTCTTTTTCGGCTTTCTCGCCGTGTTGACCATTCGAGCCTCTTTCCGCGCCACTTATATCACCTACGACCAAGCCACCGAATTCCTTGTCTACGCACATGGCGCGACAGGCATCAAGGAAGTCATCACCCAAGCGGAGGAAATCTCCAAACGCACCACAGGCGGCATGGGAATTAACATCGCTTACGATGCCTCCGCGCCAGATACGGGCGTTTCATGGCCTTTCGTCTGGTACTTGCGTGACTTCACCAACCAGCGCTCGTTCGACCAACCCACCCGCTCCCTGCGCGACTCTGCTGTCATCATCGTGGACGAAAAGAATTTCGATAAGATCGAGCCAGCCATCGGCCCCGGTTATTACCGGGTGGATTACATCCGCATGTGGTGGCCCATGCAAGATTATTTCGGTCTCGTCAGCAACCGCGACCCTGAATTCCCCTTTCCTGAAGATTACGCCTGCAACGGCATGATGAGTTTCCTGAAACTTCGCAAATCACGTGATTATTCAAGATTCTGCGAAGGCTTCACCAATCCCCAACTCCGCGCTGGCCTCATTCAGATCTGGCTGAACCGCGATTACTCCGTCTATGCACAAGCCAAAGGCGGACGCCCCGACCTGACCGTAGCAACCTGGTCACCCGCCGATAAAATGCGCATCTATATTCGACAGGATGTTGCTTCTCAGATCTGGAACTATGGCGTCGCTCCGAACACCTCTCTGCTTCCACAAGACCCAACCGAGGGCAAATACACCCTGCTCTCTTCCAGTTTGATGTTCGATGGAACGCAGAAAAATCCCGTCTTCTTCAATGCGCCGCGCTCCCTTGCCTTTGCAAAAGACGGCACCATGTATGTAGCAGATTCACGGAACCACCGCATCCTGCACCTCGATATGCAAAGCAACATCCTGCACGAATGGGGCGCGTATGCCGACGGCGTCAACATCCCCATTGGACCGGGTACCTTCAACGAACCGTGGGGTATCGCCATTGGTCCTGATGGCTCGGTTTATGTGACAGACACATGGAACCATCGCGTTCAAAAATTTACTGAGGAAGGACGCTTTGTCAAAACCTGGGGAACGTTTGGACAGGGCGAAACACCCGAATCCTTCTATGGCCCGCGCGGGCTCGCGGTGGATGCGTCAGGCAGGGTTTATGTCACAGATACTGGGAACAAGCGCATCGTCGTGTTTGATGCGGACGGGAACTTCATCACCCAATTTGGCAGTGCCGGATTTGAGCCCGGTCAATTCGATGAACCTGTCGGCATCGCCATCGATAAAAATGGAACGGTGTATGTTGTCGATACCTGGAACCAGCGCATTCAAACGTTCATGTCGGTGGATTCGGGCGACAGCCTGATCTTCCTGCCCGACAAACAATGGGATGTGTACGGCTGGTTCGGGCAATCGCTGGAGAACAAGCCTTTCATTGCCGTGAACGATGACTTGCATGTCTTCATCACCGACCCCGAAGGTTATCGTGTAATGGAGTTTGACCCGAACGGCGAGATCGTGCGCGTGTGGGGTGATTTCAGCAACTCCAGTTCTGGGTTTGGGCTTGCCTCCGGTGTTGCTGTGGACGCAGATGGATATGTCTGGGTCACAGATGGTTTATATAACCGCGTAATGCGCTTCATTCTTCCATAAAGCTGGTTCAACATAATCAGCAGATTTCACCCCGGAGCCTGTTCTTCGGGGTGTTTTCATTCTTCAAGGCGCATTTGTAACTACCCTGTGATTTTAGGGTGGTATAATGCCGATGCTTTTAAGCAAAAAAACATTCCCAGAGCGAGAATAATGAAACTCCACGAATACCAATCCAAAAACATTTTTTCGAAATATGGCATTCCAATTCCCAAGGGACGAGTCGCGACGACCGCTCAAGCAGCAAAGCAAATTGCTGAAGAGCTTGGTGGTCGCGTTGTCGTTAAGTCACAGGTTTTGGTGGGCGGAAGAGGCAAGGCTGGCGGCGTGAAACTCGCCAAAGACGCAGCCGAAGCCGAACAACTCGCCACCCAGATCCTTGGCATGGAAATCAAGGGATTGCCGGTCCGCAAGGTGCTTGTAGATGAAGCCTCCGCGATCGATCAGGAAATCTACTTTGCCATTACCGATGACCGTGCTGCCAAAAAGCCAGTGATGATCGCATCTGCGGCTGGCGGTGTGGACATTGAAGAAGTCGCTGCAACGACCCCTGAGAAGATCATCAAGATTCATATCGATCCCCTGCTTGGTCTGCGCGAGTACCAGGCGCGTGATGTGGCAGTTGCGATCGACCTGCCGCGCGATTACTGGCGTGAATTCACCAAGATCGCCATGGGCTTGTGGGAAGTGTACAAGAACACAGACGCCTCCCTCGCCGAGATCAACCCGCTCGTCATCACCAAGGACAAGAAACTGGTTGCGCTCGACGGCAAGATGATGATCGATGACAATGCGCTCTTCCGCCTGCCCGACCTGGCAGAAATGCGCGACACCGACGAAGACGCTCCTGCTGAGATCGAAGCACGCAAGTATGGCTTGTCCTTCATCAAATTGGATGGCGACATCGGTTGTATGGTCAACGGCGCAGGTCTGGCCATGACCAGCATGGACGTGATCAAACTCTTCGGAGGCGAACCCGCCAACTTCCTCGATGTGGGCGGCGGCGCAGACTCCAAGAAAGTTGCTGCTGCCATGCGTATCATCCTCACCGACCCGAACGTAAAAGCCGTACTCTTCAACATCTTCGGCGGCATCACCCGCTGTGACGAAGTGGCACGCGGCATCCTCACCGCCATGGACGAAGTCAAACCGACCGTACCGATGGTTGTCCGTCTTGTTGGCACAAACGCTGAAGAAGGCCGTAAATTACTCGAAAATGCAAACATGATCACTGCTGAAACCCTCGCCGATGCGGCGAAAAAATCGGTTGAAGCCGCAAAGAAAGGGAAATAAACAATGAGCATTCTCGTTGATAAGAACACCCGCCTCATTGTTCAAGGCATCACAGGCAACGAAGGCCTGTTCCACACCACCCAAATGGCCGCCTACGGCACGAACGTCGTTGGCGGCGTGACGCCCGGCAAGGGCGGCGAATGGGTTCTGGATGGAAAGATCCCCGTCTTCGACTCGGTCAAATCTGCCAAAGACGCCACCGACGCGAACGCCACCATCATCTTCGTCCCCGCCCGCTTCGCCCCAGATGCCATGTTCGAAGCCGCAGATGCAGGCATTCCGCTCATCATCTGCATCACCGAAGGCGTCGTCATTCACGACATGATGCGCGTCAGCAACTACCTTGACCAGAAGAAAGTCCGCCTGATCGGACCGAACTGCCCGGGCTTGCTCACCCCTGGTGAAGCCAAAGTCGGCATCATCCCAGGCAACATCGCCATCCCCGGTAACGTGGGCGTGGTCTCCCGCTCTGGCACACTGACCTATGAAGTACTCTACGCCATGAAAAACCTCGGCATGGGCGCTTCCACCTGCGTTGGTATCGGTGGTGACCCGGTCAACGGCACCAACTTCATCGACGTGCTCGAAATGTTCGAACACGACCCGCAGACCGAAAAAGTCATCATGATCGGCGAGATTGGCGGCAACGAAGAAGAAAAAGCCGCTGAATTCATCCGCACGAAGATGACCAAACCCGTTGCCTCCTTCATCGCTGGTCAGACCGCCCCTCCCGGAAAACGCATGGGACACGCAGGCGCGATCATCGAAGGCGGAGCAGGCACAGCCGCCGACAAGATCAAAGCACTCGAAGCCGCTGGCGTAAAAGTTGCCAAGCACCCGGAAGAAATTCCCACCCTCCTTTAAATCCCGTAGGGACACAGCGGCGCTGTGTCCCTACATTTTTTCACCATCAAAATCTATCAGAATCGAGTAGGGAGCGGCGGCTAACCGCTCCCTCTCACACCACCGGACATGCGGGTCCGCATCCGGCGGTTCACCAAGAGTGGCGCAGATACTCTTGCGCTGGATTTTCTTCTGTCTCGTGCCG
>VGOX01000076.1 GCA_016875755.1 Chloroflexota bacterium | reverse complement strand
TTGCCTTAACGCACTCATAGCTATATCTCCTTTTTAAATTTGATTTCAAAAGAAAATATAGCGCGAATTTCTTTATTCAGTTTGGTAATTTATGGGAGTCTGCGCGAAGCGCTTAGTTCAACATGCTTTGGAACATATCAAAAACACCCAAAAAATACAGAACCACACAAAAGAATAGAGCACCGATGCCAAAGATCAGTGAAATGACCCAACCCCTGTTCTCATATTTCCCAACATTTTGTTTTGCGCCTTCACGCAAGGTTTCGGCTTGCTCTACCTGACCTTGCGAGTATTGCCCTTTGCGATTGGCTTCAAGATCTTCAGCAGTAAAGTAGCGTGTCTGTTGCAACGCGTAATTATGCTCGTAGGTTGAACTCATAAAACAATCTCCTTATATCGTCATTAAGATGATCGCGGTCAACGCCGCGCCGACGCCGATCCACTGGTTGCGGTTGAGACGTTCTTTAAGGAAAACCCACGCAAGCAAAACCGTTGCGCCGGGGAAGAGCGAGCTGAGCACAGACGCCACATCCAACCGCCCTGCCTGAGCCGCAAGGATGAAAAAGTAATTTCCGCCGATATCGAGAAGTCCATTTGCAGAGATGACGGGCAATGCGGAGATGTCGATCTTCCACGAGGAGCGGGTCACCAGCAGATAGGTCACAATCAACGCCATGCCACCAAAACGCGAAAAGGTCATGTGCCAAAACGCGCCGCCATCTTTCGTCGCCTGATGCATTAGGACAAAGTAGAAGCCAAATCCGATGCCTGCCAGCAGAGGCAGTTTCAAGTCCGAGAGATGCGAAAGGATATTCGTCACACTGCCTTCACTTTGGGAGATCATCCACACCGCGAAGAGCGCGAAGACAAATCCGATCATGGTGAGGAAGTCGGGCAAGCCTTCGGTGAACATGCCGACTGCCACCGGCAGCGCCGCCGCCAGCAGCGCGGAGACGGGTGCGGCGATGCTCATCAAGCCGAGGGTCATTGAGTGATACAAGAGCATCAGCCCCATCGTACCGAACGCGCCCGCAACTAGCGCAAAGATCTGCGCACGCCGGTCAGGGAGCGGTTCACCGACGAATGCAAGAACGATAAAAAGAAAAATGACGCCGACAACTTCGGCATAGAACACGGAGCGGTACGCGCCCACACGCCGCGCCGCAAGCCCGCCTGTAAAATCACCCGCGCCCCAACTGAGCGCGGATGCAAGACCAAATATGATGGATAGCAATGGATTCTCCTTGAGTGGACGATGGACCGTGGACGGCAGACGATGGTCTACGGTCTATCGTCTGCTTTTGCCCTTGCCAATACCTTTTGCGCATTCTTCAACAGCGGCATGTCGATCATTTTGCCATCGAGCGAGTATGCGCCTTTGCCTTCTTTTTGACTGGCTTCAAACGTCTCGACGATTCTCTTGGCATATGCAACCGCTTCAGCGGACGGAGTGAACGCCGCCTGCACCACGGGGACTTGATGCGGGTGAATGACCTGTTTCCCGCTGAAGCCGAGTCTTGCCCCAAATTCCGATTCGAGCTTTAACGCGTCCAGATCTTTGTAATTAATCGTGACAATATCAATTGGCTGGATGTCATACGCCGCGCAAGCGACAATGACCCCCTGACGCGCATACAACAGTTCAATCGCATCCTTTGTGCGTGTCGCGCCAATGGATGCCGCGAAGTCTTCGCCGCCGAAGATGATCGCATCCAACCGCGGATGTGACGCGATTTCCTTGAGATTCAAAATTCCCTTGGCGGTTTCCACACCGATCAAAATCCGAATCGAATTGACCTGCCAGCCGTTCTTCAATTCAGCGTCTTCGATGATCCTGCTCGCCCATTCAACTTGTTCAAACGATTCGACTTTGGGAATCACGATGCCATCGGGTTTGTACGGCAGGACCGCTTCAATGTCATCCTTCTCCCAACCCGAACCGACCGAGTTGATGCGCGCCAGTTTTTCGCTCGTGCCAAAATCCAATTCCTGCAATGCTTTGGCGATCGTGGCGCGCGCTTCCGCTTTTTTGTTGACGGCTGTGCCATCTTCCATATCCATGCAAA
Organism: Chloroflexota bacterium; assembly: GCA_016875755.1. Taxonomy (GTDB): domain Bacteria; phylum Chloroflexota; class Anaerolineae; order Anaerolineales; family Villigracilaceae; genus Villigracilis. Next base: position 6,083 of record VGOX01000076.1, on the reverse strand, counting down.
TCGAATCCACGCCCAGCGTAATGGATTTGGTGATCATCTTCCAATTGTCGCCGGGCATGTAGAGTAGGGCTCGTCGTGAGTGCATAAAAACTCCTAAGTGCGTCGAAAGTCGAAGGTCAAACGTCGGGTTGACTTTAGACGTTTGACTTTTGACTCTTTAGAAACATCGCGGTTCTCTCAAACTCAACAACCACCGTGCCATCTGGCTTGCGACCAATACATTTGATCTTCACCAGCCCCGCGTTCGGTCGTGATTTCGACTCGCGCTTTTCGATAATTTCACTTTCAGCATAGACCGTGTCACCGTGAAAGACGGGGTTGGGATGCACGATCTTGTCGTATCCTAAATTTGCAATGATCGTACCTTCGGTCAAGTCTGCGACGGTCAAGCCGACAACCAGACCGAAAGTGAAGATCCCATTTACCAGCCTTTGACCAAACTCGGTACGAGAAGCAAAATCTTCGTTAAGGTGAAGCGGTTGCGTGTTCATCGTCAGCGCAGAGAAGAGCACGTTATCCATTTCCGTCACCGTGCGCCCGCCGTGTTTGAACTTCATCCCGATTTCGAGTTCGTCAAAAAATTTTCCAGCCATTATTCCACCTCCACCAAAATCTGTTCGCGCTCCACCGTCTGCCCCTGCGCCACCGAAACCGATTTGACCACACCATCCTTCAACGCCTGAATGCGGATTTCCATCTTCATGGCTTCCATCCTGAGCAGGGTTTGACCTTTCTTCACGGCATCGCCCACGCTGACAGAAACGCTTCGGATCTGACCCGGCATCGGGGCGATCAATCCCCCGGCATGGTCGTGGCGGACGCCTTGTTTCGCGCCCGATGTTTTCGTGAGCATGGATGTTTTTCCATCCACCGTCACCCAGCGCTTCGCCATATCAGATGAGACGTATGCCGTCACCCGCTGACCATCCACCAGCAAATCCATGCGCCCATTCGCGGCGCGGATGACTTGCACGATGACATTCTTTCCCTCCACCGAGGCAACATACTGTTCACCAGATGGGTTGAGTTCAATGGTTTGTGAGCCGAAAGTTGTTTTCATGTTTTTATCCATGTCGTTGCGAGGGCGTACTTGCTCTTCGCCCAAAGCAACCTCCTTGATTCTTAAGATTGCCTCGCCACAAAAGCAAGAGCGCGGCTCGCTATGACATTAATTCCTATAATTCCCAGTCTGTTTCCACGGGTTGAAGGGATCGGTCTCGTTGGAGACAGCAGGCTGAGCCCGTCCGCTAATGAAGACCACATCCGCTAATGCAGCGGCGATGAGGCTATGGAGTGCAGGAACTTGCTGTTGCGAGTCCAACAGACCACTGTTTGACTCCAAAGTTTTTTCCACCCACCTTGTGGAGATTATGCCCTGCTTGAAATCATCCGTTTCCAACACGGCACGCATGAAATCAATATTCGTCACTACGCCGTGGACGATGAAATCCTGCAAAGCGGTCTGCATCCGTTGAATGGCAACTGTGCGGTTTTCCGCGCGGACGATCAGCTTCGCCAGCAGCGGATCGTAGAAATGCGTCACATCATCACCTGTGGCAAACCCCGAATCGACACGGATGCCTGGTCCGTGCGGCTCGATGAATTGCAGGAGTTTTCCCGTGCTGGGCAGAAATCCCGTGAATGGGTCTTCGGCATAGACACGGCATTCGATGGCATGTCCGTGTTGGTGGATGTCGGATTGCGCGAAGGGGAATTTTTCTCCCGCTGCGATGCGAATCTGCCAGTGGACGAGGTCCAGCCCTGTGACAGCTTCCGTGACGGGATGCTCGACTTGCAGGCGAGTGTTCATTTCAAGGAAATAATATTGTGAAGTTTTTGGGTCAAAGATAAATTCAACAGTTCCCGCGTTGTGGTAATTTACTGCTCTTGCGGCGGCGATAGCGGCTTGCCCCATTTGTTCTCGGAGTTCGGGAGTGAGCAATGGGGAGGGAGATTCTTCGATAATTTTTTGATGGCGGCGCTGGACGGAGCACTCGCGCTCGAATAAATGAACGAGGTTTCCATGTTTATCGCCAAAGACCTGAATCTCGATGTGATGCGCTTCGGCGAGATATTTTTCGATGAGCAGGTGTTCGTCACCAAAAGAGTTCAATGCTTCACGGCGTGCCGTTTCAATGGCCTCCTTCAATTCCGCCTCAGAATTGACTACACGCATCCCTTTGCCGCCGCCACCTGCCGCGGCTTTTACCAACACGGGATAGCCAATTTCACTCGCGGCATTTTTGAATTCGTCGAATGTCTCCAAGCCTTCAAAGCCCGGCACGGTCGGCACGCCGGCTTTCTTCATCAAAATTTTGGATTCGGCTTTGTCACCCATGGCGCGGATCGAATCGGCTGAAGGGCCGATAAATGTCAGATGGGCAGAATCAACTGCAGCGGCGAATGAGGCGTTCTCTGAGAGGAAGCCATAGCCCGGGTGAATGGCATCCGCTTTTGAGTCGAGCGCGGCGCGGATGAGTTTATCCACATTCAAATAGGATTCCTTCGGCGCGGCATCCCCGAGCAAAATGGCTTCATCGGCGAATTGCACATGCTGGGCGTGCGCATCGGCTGCTGAGTAGACAGCGACGGTTTGGATGCCGAGCTCACGGCAAGCGCGCATGATGCGGATGGCGATCTCGCCGCGATTGGCAATGAGAATCTTTTTGAACATCAGGGTTTTGTTCCAATAATGGTGAAGAGGGTGTCTTCGGGTTTGGCAGGGTCGAACGTGAATTCGCTGAAGGCTTGGACGTTTGCGAAACCTGCTTCTTCGAATAATGCGATGGCTTCGGACTGGGTGTAGGAAAGAGTGGCTGGGATCTGCTCATGCACTTCGGATTCGATCATGACGCCATCTTTGATGATCTCCCAAGTATCGCGCGTGCCTTCCATTTTGGTTTCGGGGTTGTAATGCGACCAACTCGTGCGGCGGATGGTTGCGCCATCTTCGGGGCGTGCAACTTCCCGCGAGAATCCACTTTCCAGCGGATCGCCTTCCTGCCACAATACCATGAACGGGGCAGCGAGCACACCGCCCGATTCGAGATGGTCGTAAAAATGCTGCATGGCTTGAAGAGGCTGGCCCGGTTTCAAAAGCAATTGCAGCGAACTCGACGGCACAAGAATGGTCTTGTATTTTCGCGGCAGTTTTAATTCGGTCATGATTTGGTTGTAAAGCGCGGGGATGAGTCTTTTGTTTTTTGCGTTCGCTTTGCACAGTTCGATCATCTCGGTGGAGATATCCACGCCGTCAATGTCGATGCCTTGCTCGAGATAATCAAGGGTCAAACGTCCGCTTGCACAGCCAACATCAAGGACGGGCTGCCCGTATTTCTTGATGACATCCAGCCACATGAAACGGTCGGGCCAATCGGATGTGTCGCCGCGCAGCAAGTCCCAATAGGTTGCCATCAAACCGTAATATTCATAATTCGAAGAAGACATTAGTTCAGTTCCTTTTTAAGTACGGCTCAATATCATTTCTGCGGCTTTCGCTTCGTTTCCTTCAGGGGTGATATTGTAGGCAGTAATGATGAGTTGTTCCGGGCCAGTCAATTCCACTTCCGTGCGCCAGCCCCAATCGGGTCCGCCGGTGGGGTCAGGGTAACTGCCTGTGACGGAAAATCCGTTTTCGATCTCAGCGCCCGTGCAGAACATGATGCCTGTTGTTGTGTGGAACGAGTCAACCCATGACGTTTCAAATTGCTCCAGCGAGGTGTTATACCCAAATGTGCACATACCATGCTGGGCTTCGCCTTCGATGGAAGATTGATATAGAAAGAGAGCGAAGCGTCCATCGAGGACGATCTGAATGGTTCCAACAATGGGGGCATCATCGGTTAACGTATCGGGTTCAAGCCAGAGCTTGCTCGTTCCGCGCCAGTTGCCCGCGAGGGATGAAAGGAAGTGATGGGGGGAGGAGGTTTTATGAGTCATTTTCTACATCCTAAACACGCCGAAGCCGCCGTCTTCTTTCGGCGCATTCAACACGATGGACAACGCCAAGCCCAACACCTGACGCGTGTCCGCGGGGTCGATCACACCATCATCCCACAGGCGGGCAGAGGAATGATAGGGACTGCCTTCGCGCTCGTATTTTTCCAACAGCGGACGTTTGAACTCGTCCGCTTCTTCCGCGCTGAGGGCTGGTTTGCCCTCTCTGACGAGTTGATCTTGTTTGATGGTTAAGAGCACATTCGCAGCCTGCTCCCCGCCCATGACCGAGATGCGGGCATTCGGCCACATCCACAAAAAGCGCGAGCCGTAGGCGCGGCCCGCCATGGCGTAATTCCCCGCACCGAACGAGCCACCGATGACGAGGGTCAATTTGGGGACACGAGTCGTCGCAACGGCATGGACCATCTTCGCGCCGTCTTTTGCGATGCCGCCTGTTTCGTATTCCTTGCCGACCATGAAGCCTGTGATATTTTGCAGGAACAGCAATGGGATTCCGCGTTGGTCACACAACTCGATGAAGTGCGTCCCTTTCAGCGCGGACTCGCTGAACAGCACTCCGTTGTTGGCGATGATACCAACAGGGTAACCGTGAATGCGGGCGAAGCCGCAGATGAGAGTGGTGCCGTAACGCGCTTTGAACTCACGAAACTTGGAACCATCCACGATACGGGCGATGATCTCGCGGACGTCAATAGACTCTTTGAAGGTGCGCGGCAGGACGCCGTACAATTCGTCAGCGTTGTATAAAGGCTCCTCGGGTGGAGCAACATCCAGCGCGGAAAGATGCGAGTGGACATGACCGCGGGGCAAGGTCTCGACGATGCTGCGTAAAATTTCGATGGCGTGGTCATCATCCTCGGCGAAATGATCTGCCACGCCCGATTTGCGTGTGTGGACATCCGCGCCGCCCAGTTCTTCGGCAGTGACATCTTCCCCCGTGGCGGCTTTGACCAATGGTGGACCACCGAGAAAAATTGTCCCAGCGCCTTTGACAATGACCGCTTCATCACTCATCGCAGGGACGTATGCGCCGCCCGCCGTACAGGAACCCATCACCGCCGCGATCTGCGGAATGCGCTTGGCAGACATGCGCGCCTGATTGTAAAAAATGCGCCCGAAGTGATGCGCGTCGGGGAAGACCTCATCCTGCAATGGCAGATACGCGCCGCCCGAATCGACGAGATAGAGACAAGGCAGATGATTTTCTTCAGCAACCTGCTGCGCGCGCAAATGCTTTTTGACGGTCATCGAAAAATACGAACCGCCTTTGACGGTGGCATCGTTGGCTACGATCATCACTTCGCGGTTAGCAATGCGTCCAATGCCTGTGACAATGCCCGCGCAAGGCGCTTCGTTGTTGTACATGTTGGTTGCGGCAAGCGCGGAGAGTTCGAGGAAAGGCGCGCCCGGGTCAAGCAGACGTTCGATGCGTTCACGCACGAAAAGTTTGCCTTGCTCTTCATGGCGTTTGCGATACTTTTCGCCACCGCCTTCGCGGACATGCGCAAGGTGTTTCTTTAATTCACTCGCGAGGGCGCGGTTGTGTTCGGCGTTGGCTTTGAATTCAGGGGATTGCGGGCCGAGCGCGGAGGAGAGGGTTTCCATTTTTAGTTTAGTAGTCCCGTGGTCAAATAGTTGGATAGTCAGTAAACAGTGTGGGGTGAGTCTAGCATAAAATGCAGGGATGGGGAGGAGAGATCAGGTAAGTACAAGTGCTAATGAAAAAGAAACGAGAAGAATCCCGCAATGTTGAGATTCTCCTCGTTTTCATTCGAAGCACTTACAAGCACAAAGCTACATGACGTTGAATAACATCAGCAAAAACCATAGGACTGGCACAATTGAAACGATGGATGTGATCTGTGCAGCCAAATCCCGCCCCATTTTGTGGGCGCGCCAGATGAAGATCACCAGACCCAGAATGATGAACGGATAGACGTATATGGTTGCTTGATAGAAATAATAGACCTCTTGCATAAGTGTGCCATAATAGGCACATGAACTGCGAAACAATCGAACAACTCAAAGATAGCGACTTCAAACGGCTAACTGGCGTCCAGCGCGAAACCTTCGAGCAGATGCTCACTGTCATCGAAAAAGGGCTGCGAGACTTCGGGAGACCG
>VGOX01000075.1 GCA_016875755.1 Chloroflexota bacterium | reverse complement strand
AGCTGGGCCTTGCTATGTTACCCAGGTGCGCACTACGGATAAAGAGGGCTATTCTTCCGTGCAACTGGGTTTTGGCGAAGTGCATCCCAAGAAATTGACCAATGGTCAGTTGGGGCACTTGAAAGCCAGTGAGATTTCCCCCTTGCGCTTTCTGCGCGAATTTCGTGCCAAAGAACACGGCTTGAAAGTTGGCGATAAGGTGACAGTTAATGATGCCTTTGTCGTTGGTGAGCGTGTAGATGTAATCGGTATCAGCAAAGGTAAAGGCTTTGCCGGTGCTGTGAAGCGTTACCACTTTCACGGTATGAACGCTACGCATGGTACATCTGATCGCAATCGTGCCCCTGGGTCCCGTGGTTCGGGTACTACGCCGGGTCGTGTTTACAAAGGCGCCCGCGGAGCCGGTCATATGGGGACGGATCGTGTTACTGCACAGAACATCAAGGTTGTAATGGTGGATGCAGAGCGCAATCTGATCGCCATTAATGGTGCTGTTCCCGGTGGCAAGGGTAGTCTTGTGATTATCAAGGAATCGCGCAAGCAGTAGGCGCGTAGGAAACGGGAGCCAGATTAACCATGAAAGTAGATGTTCTTGATTTGAAAGGCAAGAAAGTTCGTGAGGTTGAATTACCTGCGAATGTTTTCGAAGCCCCAGTAAATGTTGACCTAATGCATCAGGCGTACGTACGCCAGATGGCAAATGCCCGCCTCGGTACTCATGAGACGAAAGTCCGTTCGGAAGTTTCCGGTGGTGGTCGTAAACCGTGGAAGCAAAAGGGAACGGGACGTGCCCGTCAGGGTTCCACCCGTGCGGCACAGTGGGTTGGCGGTGGTCGTATTCATACCCCGCATCCTCGCAGCTACGAACAGCGCATGCCCAAGAAGATGCGCCAGGCCGCGCTTCGTTCTGCTTTGTCTGTCAAAGCTGCTGAAGCCTCGATCGTCGTTGTAGAAGGACTTGACCTCGCCGAAGCCAAAACCCGCGTAATGGCGGAGACTCTTGTCAGCTTGGTTGGTACCTCCACTGCGTTGGTGCTGATGCCTGCGAAGGACCAGACCTACGAAACCGTGATGCGTTCCGCAAATAACATTGATAACGCCAAGGTTCTGCTTGCAGGATACCTGAACGTGCGCGATCTTCTCAACTTCGATAAAGTTGTTTTGCCTCTCAAGACGATCGATGCGCTCGTGGCGCACCTTGGATAGGAGAGAGACATGACGAACAATCTTTACAATGTCCTCGTTCGCCCGTTGGTCACTGAAAAATCCAGTTATCAGTCGAGCAAACTGAGCCAGTATGTTTTTGTAGTCGCAAACAATGCAACCCGTACCATGGTCAAAGATGCAGTGGAAACCCTGTTTGACGTAACTGTGGCGCGTGTGAACGTTATGAATGCACCAGCCAAGCGTGGACGCCGCACTCGCGCCCGCCGCATGCTCGTGCGCAAGCCTGCCTTCAAAAAGGCAATCATTACCCTAGCCGAGGGAAGCAAGCCCCTCGAGATCTTTGAAGGGGTGCAGTAATGGCAGTCAAGAAATATAAACCCATCACACCTGGTACCCGCGGTATGACCGGGTATTCCTTTGAGGAAATCACCAAGAGCACTCCAGAGCGCTCCTTGCTGGTGACCAAAAAGAATCGAGGCGGTCGCAATGCCCAGGGTCGTGTAACAGTTCGTCATCGAGGTGGAGGCGCACGCCGTAACATCCGTATGGTGGACTTCCGTCGAGAAAAATATGGCATTCCTGCAAGAGTGGCTGCGATCGAATACGATCCCAACCGCACGGCGCGCCTTGCTCTTCTTTTCTATGTGGACGGTGAAAAACGCTATATTGTTTCTCCGCTGGATTTGAAGGTTGGTGATACGGTTGTTTCCGGCCCCAACGCTGAGATCCGCACTGGAAATGCTCTTCCGATCAGCAACATTCCGGTCGGTACCATGATCCATAATATTGAGATGAAGGCTGGCAAGGGAGCACAACTTGTCCGTTCTGCTGGTGGTTCGGCACAGTTACTTGCCAAAGAAGGCGATTTTGCCCAGATCCGCATGCCCTCAGGCGAGGTTCGTCTCATTCATCAGGTTTGCTATGCCACTATTGGTCAGGTGGGTAACCTCGACCATGGCAACATCAAGCTTGGTAAAGCAGGACGCAAGCGTCACCTCGGCATTCGCCCGACAGTTCGCGGTACTGCAATGAGCCCCCGCGACCATCCACATGGTGGTGGTGAAGGTGTCCAGCCCATCGGTCTTCCGGGTCCCAAGAGCCCGTGGGGTAAACCCACCCTTGGCAAGAAGACCCGCCGTAACAAGAAGACCGATCAGTACATTGTGCGTCGTCGCAGTAAGACGAACCGCTAGTAGATGAGGTAAGAAACATGTCACGATCATTGAAAAAAGGCCCGTTCATTGAGCCGAAACTGCTCAAGCGAATCGAAGCCATGAATCAGAAGAAAGAAAAGAAAGTCATCCGCACTTGGAGTCGCGCCTCTGTGATATTCCCGCAGATGGTCGGACACACAATTGCGGTTCATGACGGACGCCGCCATGTGCCGATCTACATTACCGAAAACATGGTCGGTCATCGTTTGGGCGAATTCGCCCCGACACGCACATTCCGTGGGCATCAAGCCAGCGAGAAGGCTGCGTAGGAGATTGAAAGATGCAGAATATTCAAGCAACACTTCGCTTTCTCCCTCAGTCCGCACAAAAAGTGCGCGCTGTGATTGACCTTGTGCGCGGCAAGAGCGCCAATGAAGCACTGGATATCCTTCGCTTCGTAAACAAGCGCGCCGCCAATCCTGTTGAGAAACTTGTCGCTTCCGCAGTGGCGAATGCCGAAGAAAACTTTGGTGTCAGCCGAGACGATCTGTATGTTGTAAAGATCACTGCTGATGAAGCCCCGACCCGTAAGTGGCGTCGCTTTGGCGCTCGTGGACGGTTCAAGCCAATTTTGCGCCGCAGTTCACACGTCACTGTTATTTTGCGCGAGCGCGGAGCATAAGGAGAATTTTATGGGTCGTAAAGTACATCCCGTTGGTTTTCGTCTGGGTATTAACCAGCCTTGGGGCGGGCGCTGGTTTGCTGAAGGCAGCACCTATCGCCAACAGTTGCACCAGGATTTCGCAATTCGAAACCTGTTGGTTGGCAAACTTTCCAAAGGTGGCGCCGCTGCCAATGAGAAAGTCCGCGTACTTCGCAAGCAATTGCCTGAAACTGTAACAAACGGCAAGGCTGGCATTTCCCGCATCGACGTGGACCGCACACCTGGCAAGATTCGCATTGCCATTCATACTGCCAAGCCTGGTATCTTGATTGGGCGTAAAGGCGAAGGCGTGAAGAAGATTCGTCAGGCGCTCGAAACTCTGGTCGGAAAGAAGATTGAACTTGATATCAAGGAAATCTCCTCTCCGGATACTGATGCGATGCTTGTTGCACAGAATATTGCTGACCAGTTGGAACGCCGTATTGCGTACCGTCGAGCGATGAAGCGTGCCATTCAGCAAGCAATGAAACAGGGTGCGGAAGGTATCAAGATCTTGGTTGGTGGTCGTTTGGGCGGCGCGGAAATGTCCCGTGACGTATGGTTGCGTGAAGGCCGTGTGCCTTTGCAGACCCTGCGCGCAAATCTGGACTTTGCCACTGCTGAAGCTCTGACTACATATGGCCAGATTGGTGTAAAGGTTTGGATCTACAAGGGTGAAGCAACGCCGGAAGTAGAAGAAAAAGCTGAAGCGACGGAAGGCGTGTACGTCAGCGAGTAATCGCGACGTCGCTATGAGAGGTTTTTGATATGTTGATGCCTAAACGTGTAAAGTGGCGTAAGCAGATGCGTGGTCGCATGCGAGGTAAGGCTCTCCGTGGCGCGGAAGTCTCCTTTGGCGAATTTGGTCTGCAAGCGCTGGAGCCGGGTTGGATTACCGCCCGTCAGATTGAAGCGGCCCGCCGTGCCATTGTGCGTGAAATGAAACGCCGTGGAAAGGTCTGGATCCGTATTTTCCCAGCCAAGCCGTTTACCCACAAGCCACCAGAAACCCGCATGGGTTCCGGTAAGGGTAATGTGGAATATTATGTGGCTGTTGTCAAACCTGGCCGTATTATGTTCGAAGTCGGTGGTTTGTCTTCGGAAATTGCAGTGGCTGCGTTGAAAAGCGCCCAGTACAAATTCTCCATCAAGACCAAAGTTGTGGCACGCCACACAGGAGGAGAATAATCATGAAAGCCATGAAAGCACAAGAAATTCGTAAATTGGCGGCGGAAGAAATTCGCACCAAACTCGCGGATGCGCGTGACGAGTTGATGAAACTTCGTTTTCAACAGGTAACTGGTCAGTTGACAGACTCCAGCCGCCTGACGATTTTGCGCCGTGATATTGGCCGCATGGAAACCATCCTGCGCGAAACTGAGCGTGCCGCTGTAGAAGGTGCAAAATGAACAATCGTCGTCGAATCATTGGCGTAGTCACCAGCAATAAGATGACCAAAACGGTCGTGGTGGAGATTACCCGCAAGTTTAGCCACCCCTTGTATAAAAAAGTGGTGTTTGCCAGCAAGCGCGTAAAAGCGCACGATGAGATCGGTTGCCAGATTGGTGACGAGGTCCAGATTGTAGAGACCAAACCCATGTCCCGTGATAAGCGGTGGGCGGTTGAAGCCGTTATCAAGCGCGAGACCCGCACAGCGGATCAGGGTGTAGGAGAATAACCCATGATCCAGCATGAATCTCGTTTGAAGGTTGCTGATAATACCGGCGCGCGTGAATTGCTTGTTATTCATGTGCTGGGTGGTTCCAGGCGCAAGTATGGTGCGATTGGGGATGTGGTTGTTGCCACAGTCAAATCTGCTGCGCCGCAGGGTTCTGTCAAGAAGAGCGAAGTTGTGAAGGCCGTCATTGTGCGTTGCACAAAGGAATGGCGCCGTGAAGACGGATCGTATATCCGTTTCGATGATAATGCGGCAGTCATCCTTGATGCGGACGGCGAAAATCCGAGGGGCACCCGCATCTTCGGTCCAGTGGCGCGTGAATTGCGCGATATGGGCTATGTGAAGATCGTATCGCTCGCCCCGGAAGTGCTGTAGGAGCAAAGAATGAACGTTAAGATTCGAAAAGGCGATACAGTCGAAGTAATCAGCGGACGCCTCGAAGACAAGGGGAAGCGGGGCGAGGTCATCAATGTGAACCTTGATGAACGCCGCGTAGTTGTGCAGGGTGTCAATATTCGCATCAAGCATCAGAAGCAGGTGCAGACAAAGGCTGGGCGTAATGTGAACCCGGGACGCATCCAGTTTGAAGGCCCGGTTGATATTTCAAATGTCATGCTTGTCTGTCCGAAGTGCAATGAAGCGACCCGTGTTGGTGTTCAACGGGATGATGAAGGCGCTCATCGCGTGTGTAAGAATTGTGAGGCCACGATTGACTAACCGTGGAGCGAATGAATATGAATAGAATGCAGGAACTTTATAAAAACGAAGTGGCTCCGGCCTTGTTCAAGTCGTTAGGCTTCAAGAACGTGATGCAGGTCCCGCGTCTTGAGAAGATCGTTGTGAATATTGGTCTTGGAGAAGCATTGGATAACCCCAAAGCTCTCGATGCCGCTACGGGCGATCTGATGCAGATCACCGGCCAGAAACCTGTTCAGACCAAGGCTCGCAAGAGTATCGCGAACTTCAAGCTGCGCGAAGGCCGTTTGATCGGTACGAGGGTGACCTTGCGCGGCCCGCGCATGTGGGCGTTCTTTGACCGTCTTGTGAACATTGCCCTGCCTCGCGTACGTGACTTCCGCGGTATTTCATCAAATGCGTTTGATGGACGTGGTAACTACACACTCGGCCTTAAGGACCAGTTGGTGTTTCCTGAGATCGAGTATGACAAAATTGATAAATTGCGCGGCATGGAAATTACCATCGTCACATCTGCAAATAATGATGATGAAGCGCGCGCACTATTAAAATTGCTCGGAATGCCGTTCAGTAGCAAGAAGGATGCTTAACCTATGGCAAAGAAATGTATGCAGTATCGTGAGTTGCGCCGCCGCCATGCCGTGCAGGTGCGTAATCGTTGTCAGCGTTGCGGGCGACCGCGCGGATTTATCCGCCGATTTGGTCTTTGCCGCATCTGCTTTCGTGAACTGGCGTTGACGGGCAAAATCCCCGGCGTCGTAAAGTCGTCCTGGTAGCCGGGTGGAGGTAGATTATGTCGTTCAGTGACCCGATTGCTGATATGTTGACCCGCATTCGCAATGCTGCCATGGCAAGCCATGCGCAGGTTGCTATGCCCAACTCAAAAATCAAATTGGAGATTGCCAAAATCCTTAAGGATGAAGGTTTTCTCGAAAGTTACGAAGTGGTGGATGGCGAACACGAGGGACAAAAAGTCCTGCGCCTGAAGATCAGGTATGTTGGCGAACGTCGCCAGCGCCGTGCTGTGATCTCCGGTTTGGAACGTGTGAGCAAGCCAGGCCGCCGCATCTACACCAAGAAGACGGATATCCCTTGGGTTCTCTCGGGAATTGGCGTTGCCATTGTCTCAACCCCCAAGGGTGTCATGACCGGCGCACGTGCCCGACAGTTGGGTGTGGGCGGCGAGATCATCTGCAAGGTGTGGTAGGAGGTTTATAGTGTCTCGCATTGGTCGTTTGCCCATTGATATTCCCAGTGGCGTGCAGGTGGAACTGAGTGGTTCCAAGGTTCGCGTGAAGGGTCCGAAAGGTGAAATGCAGCGTGAGTTTTCCAGTTTGATCGGTATTGAAATGGAAAACAATCAGCTTAACATTAGCCGCAACTCGGAGAATCCCGAAGAACGCGCTCTGCACGGTACTACCCGCGCTGTGCTCGCAAATATGATTCATGGCGTGAGCAAGGGATTTGAAGTTATCCTCGAAGTGGAAGGCGTGGGATACCGCGCTGAAATGGAAGGAAATAAACTGTCCCTGTTTGTTGGTTATTCACACCCGATCAAGATTGATCCGCCTTCGGGAGTGACATTTGAAACAGATGCGAAGACCCGCCAGATTAAGGTGTTGGGCTTCGATAAGGAACTGGTCGGTCAGATCGCTGCAAACATTCGCAAGGTGCGTCCGCCTGAGCCTTACCATGGTAAGGGCTTGCGCTACCTGGGTGAACGTGTTCGCCGTAAAGCTGGCAAGGCCGGGAAAGGAGCCAAGTAAAAAATGGCTAAGAAAAGTCGTTCTCTTGCTCGTGAACGCCGTCATATACGCGTTCGCAAGACTTTATCCGGCACAACAAGCCGCCCTCGTCTCAATGTATTCAAAAGCCTGACGGGAATTTACGCCCAGATCATTGATGATATTCAGGGAATTACCATCATCTCCGCCTCCACAGTTGATAAGGAGATTCGTGAGCAGGTGAAGGGTATGAAGAAGACCGAACAGGCGAAGGCGATCGGAAAAGCCATTGCCGAACGCGCCAAGTCCAAGGGAATTTCCTCCGTTGTGTTTGATCGTGGTGGTTTCCGCTATGTTGGACGTGTCAAGGCATTGGCAGATGGCGCGCGCGAAGGCGGCCTGCAATTCTAGTGAATCGCGGTGAACTTATTTCGCCGCTACGTGGAGAAAGATATGGCAGAAAATCAATTTGACAAGCAACAGTATGAGACGCAGGACGCCTTTGAAGAACGCGTGATCGAAATTGCGCGCGTTGCCAAAGTGGTCAAAGGCGGCCGCCGCTTTCAGTTCCGCGTGACGGTTGTTGTTGGCGACAAAAAGGGTACCATCGGCATGGGTGTTGGCAAAGCCAATGCTGTGCCGGATGCGATGCGTAAGGCATCTGAACGCGCCCGTAAGGATTTGCGCGTAGTCAATGTCGCAGGCACGACCATTCCGCATGAAATTCTCGGAAAAGTGGCTGGGGCTCGCGTGTTCCTTAAGCCTGCCTCTGCTGGTACGGGCGTTATCGCTGCAGGCGGTGTCCGTGCAGTGTTGGAAGTGGCTGGGGTACGTGATATCCTCACAAAGTCGATGGGAAGCGCGAATGTCTTGAATGTAGTTATGGCTACTTTCAAAGCGCTGGATGGACTTCGTTCTCCTTCCGTTGAAGCGGCCCGCCGTGGTAAACGCGTGGAAGACCTTGCTCCATTCTGGGAACGGAGGAAGCAACATGCCTAAGAAGGAAATTACTGGGAAAACCCTGCGTGTTACTTT
>VGOX01000074.1 GCA_016875755.1 Chloroflexota bacterium | reverse complement strand
AGGTGTGATTATTGGAAGTTGCATCGGCTTTTTCCAGCGAACAGAATTTGCTCAGGGTATCACGTTTATCTAGAAAACGCTAAAATACAACTATCGAGTTAAAACCTGCTGCCGCCAGGGGTAACCCGGCGGCAGTTTCGCCAAAGGAGGAGACAGGTAGAGCAGGTTGGAGGTGTCTTTGTTTCCGTCTCCATAAGTATATTAATTCAAGACGGGGGATTTTACTATCGTAGAATGTCACTCATTGAATGTGATAATATTCACAATTTGACACCAGCCAAAAAAACCTGTGATTTTGAGATCGCCTCATCAACAGTTGTATAGGAGACCACTTTCAGGGCTTGATCTGAATTGCCTGTGATCATTTTGGATACTTTTCGATCCTCCTGATGAATGCAAAGAACGGGTTTTCTGATTTGAAGCGCATAGCCGATCTCATACCCCACTCCATGCGAAGGCACACTGACTTCCGCGATCAGCACATCACATTCGCGAATCCAATTCACATCACGTTCATACACATCCTGCGGAGTGACCAGACGCTCGCGCACAGTCACCTCTGATTCCACCAGATGCGAGGTGGGAATCTCGTGTCCATCTGCAAGCAGTGCGGCAACGATCTGTTGATAGACGGATTCGAATTCACGTCCGCCGGTAATGGAGCAAGCAAAGTAAATGTTCATTTGTGCGGTAACCGGGAGAGAATGGAACTATCCTGCTTTTTCTGCGGCGCAGAAGTGGTCGAGCCGGTACGCATACTTTCCATGTCGGCGCTGAAACGCATCCAATCATCCACCAACAGAACGAGATGCGGGGTCTTATCCTTGAAAAAAAGCGGGGAGAGAAAGAAGCGCAGCGTTGACTGCGACATGGGCAATGCGTTCAACTCGATCACGATCGCGGTCATCTTTGCCAGCGGCGCGACGATCTCTGCCATATGTTTTGAAATACTATTTTTGGGGAACAACAAGCCCATATTCGCAGATTTGGCGCTGCGGAAGCGTTTGTACGAAATATTCAACCGCAGGAACGGAGTTGCCAAACGGAGATGGTCGCTGAATGGCTGCACATACGCGCTCTTTCGCAAAAGGAAAATGATTCCGCCAAGAACGATGCAGAAGATGCCCACACTTCCCGTTGCAAGCCAGCGCCACGATTCTGCCCCGCGGCTGAAGCCAAGCCACGCTACTCCCAACATGGCAAACCCAATTGCGGTGACGATTGTCCACCAGCGGCTGAGCATGAGCGAATAGATCACAAGTGGATAACGACGACCATGGGCAGCCATGATTTATTTCTCCTTCGGACTGGTTTCGCTTCGTTCTTTCGGGGAGTTCTGGTCGCTGTTTAGCTGGCTGATCAAACTCCCGATGGCTTGTTCGAGATGTTCGCCGCGCAGGCTGAAAGTGATGTCGCCGCGTGTCTTTTCGATGATGCCGCGTGCGAGATCGGTTTGGCGACGCAGTCCGTTTGTGATGGCATCGGGGTAATCCATGGTGACGAGGATGGAGTAAATTTCGTCCATGTAGCTGAGCAGGCGTTCGGCTTCTTTGGAATAGCCGTGGCGCAGAATATCGAGTGTGCGGCGGCGCAATTCGCCGACAACTTCCGCCAACCCGTTGAGATAGGTCGCAGGTTCAACGACCAGTTCCTCGGGAGTCTGAAGCGGCTCATTCCGAATCAAAGCACAGGTGACGTTCGCCTCCACGAATTCCTTGAGTGCGTCCTGAGTGTATCCCGTGTAATAGAGGTCGGGGTGTTCGGCGAGCGAGTCGCGCAATTCATTCGCGAGGTGACGGGCTTCCTGTAATTGCGTTTGCATGGCTTCGTCATCGTCACGGTGTACCGCACGGATGGCGAGCGAACAGGCGCGGGTAAGTTGGCGCGCTCGTGAAAGCGCCTGGTCGCGCAGGGTGGTGCGCGCATCAAAATTCTTGCGGATATTCTCCGCGATGGATTCAAGTTTTTGCATGGTTTATTCTTTGGGTGGTTCGGTTGGTCCCTGAAACGGCTTGAAGAGATTCTCGGCAAGGCTCGAATTGACAGGGACGTGAATCTCTCCGAAGGCGGCTTCGTAACGGGCGATGTTTTCGGTGAGTGCGCGCACCAGCAGCTTGGCACTGAGCGGTGTCATCACCACCCGCGAGCGGATTCTGGCGCGCGGTTCGCCCGGCAGCAAATGCGCAAAGTCGATCACAATATCAGAAGGCGAATGCGCAATGCGTGCGAGGTTGGCATACACGATCTCAAGATCAGCGGGCAGTTCGAGTGTGGGACCTGTTGGTTTTGGGGGGATGGGGGGAGTGGTCATAAGGAATTCCTACAAAACGTCCCGCAGGGATTTCAGATGCGAATTTGTTTCGCATCACCCTGCGGGACAGTGGGTTGCCTAGAATGGAATATCGTCTTCGGGGGGCAGTTCCGCCATATCCATGCCGCCACCGCCGACCATTGGTCCGCTGTCGGTTTCTCCGCGAGCAGAGAGGAAACGCACGGTGGAAGCGGTCACTTCAAAGGATGAGCCTGCTGTGCCATCCTGACGAGTGTAAACGCGGGGTCCGCCGGTGGCTTTATCGGGTGTGAGGCGTCCCTCGATCAGAACCTTTGAGCCTTTTTTGAGGTATTGATTGCAGACTTCGGCGGTCTTGCCCCAGGCAGAAACACGGAACCAGATGGTTTCCTTCACCTGCTCTCCGCTGCCGGTTGTATATTGACGGGTAGTGGCAACGGAAAAGGAAGTGACCGCCTGACCGGTTGGGGTGTAACGCATTTCAGGGTCTTTGCCTAGGTTTCCTGCGATAATAAGTGTGTGGTACATGGGGGAAAATCTCCTTGAGTTGTAGGTACCCGACGAAAAGCGGCTGGGAAAATAGGAACTACATCCATTTTACACCACAGGGGATTTGTAAGAAAGGAATTTAAGAAATAGTCATAAGTGAATACAAGATCGTGTCAAAAAAGAGGAGAAAAGAAAATGTCTGAAACTACCCCGAAACGATACAACCCTGCCTTGGTTGCCATTCACTGGTTGATGGCGCTGCTCGTCATCATGATGCTGGGCGTCGGCAAGTTTATGATGCCCACCATCCCTGTGGAAGACCCGCAAAAGCCGATGATGCTGCAAACTCATGCCTACATTGGGATTGCCATCGCCGTTTTGTTGGTCATCCGTCTGGTACTGCGCTTCACTACCAAACGTCCCGCCCCAGCGGACGCGGGGAATGCCTTTCTAAACTGGGTTGCCAAAGCGACACACTTCCTGCTGTACGCATTCATGCTTGGCATGGTTGCCAGTGGAATGGGCTTGTTCCAATTGGCGGATCTGCCCTCGATTTTTAGCGGCGCAACTCCCTACCCTGCGGATTACTTCTCCAGTTTCGCGCCTCGTGGCGGTCACGGAATTTTCTCCGGGCTGCTGTTGGCGCTGGTTGCATTGCATTTCGGTGCGGCGATGTACCACCAGTTCATCAAAAAAGATGGTTTGCTCGGACGAATGTGGTTCGGCAAATAGATTGAAACAATGTGGGGGCGACCCGCCTCGTGAAAGCCGAATACCTCGGCTGAACTGGAAGGGTCGCCCCTGCTATAAAAATGGATGGGGGTAAAATAATGCAGGAGGCTGCCATGACGGTAAAACATTCCAACGATGTCGAAGCGAAGAATGTCGCTGCGGGGAAAGATACGACCATTCAGGTGTTGATCTCTTCGCAAGAGGGGCCAAACTTTGCCCTGCGTAAATTCTCGATGAAACCCGGCGGCGGGATGCCGCGTCACACCAACGATGTGGAGCATGAGCAATACGTCCTGCGCGGTGAAGCGACCATCACCATCGGTGACGAGACGCATCATGTCAGGATAGGAGATGCGGTCTTTATCCCTGCGGGCGCGATCCATTCGTATGAGAATACGGGTAGTGAACCGTTTGAGTTCCTGTGCATTGTCCCCAATAAGGAAGATGTGATCAAGATCGTGGAAGAGGGTTGTTAAAACAGTAGGGAACGTGTCCCTACAATTATGTTACAACGGCATCTTCATCGGAATGCCCGCCTTGCGCGGATATTTCGGCGGGGTTGCGGCGACCTTGTCCACGAGGACGAGGAAGCGGTCGTCGGCGACACCGGGCAGTTCAACGGGGATCAATTGTTTCAATTTTCCACCCAATAATTTCATCGCTTTTTCAGCGGACTGCGCTTCGGCGGGTCCGCTTTCGCCTTTTTGGGCGAGCATCGTCCCGCCGACTTTGACGAGCGGGAGCAGGTATTCGCTGAGGATGTTAAGTTGTGCAACGGCACGCGCCACTGCCCAATCGTAGGATTCACGATGCGCGGGGTTTTGTCCCAAATCTTCGGCGCGGGTTTGGATGATTTCGATGCCTTCCAAGCCAAGCGTCTGAATGACGTGCTGGCAGAACATGGCTTTCTTGCCGACCGATTCCACGAGCGTGACATGCATGGTGGGGTAAATTATCTTCAAGGGAATGCCCGGGAACCCCGCACCAGTTCCAATGTCTACGAGGCGATGCGGAGGGTTTGCCTTCCACGCCTGCACGCAGGAATACGAATCCAGAAAATGTTTAATGCGGATCGATTCCACATCCCGAATGGCAGTCAGGTTGAATTTCTGATTCCACTCCAGCAATTCTTTTTCGTAGTTGATAAGTGACATCATCTGCCGCGCCGTAAAGTGGACGTTGAACAGCGTGCGTGCGTCTTGAATTAATGCATCCATTGGCTTGATTATAAATCAAATGACATAGTGGAAGAAAAAGAGAGGACGACTGTGACGCCGTCCTCTCTTTTCACTTATTTCTTTTTACTCGTTACTTCTTCTCTTCCACTTCTTCCACCTTCTTCTCTACTTTCTTCATGCCGCGTAGTTTGCGGAAGACCCAGCGGAGGCCGATGAAGATCAAGTACAGCGGCACACCGACGGTGATCCACACGGGCAGGGTGTAGATGATGAAGCGGATGACGAAGTCCACAAAATCTTGATAGAAGAAGATCAGGTCTTGGATGGCGTCACGTGCAACACCTTTCGGTTCCCACTTGCCGATCTGGATCGGTTGGATGGTTTCTTCGGCAATGATGCGCACATTCACGGCCGAGAGCGCGGCGGCTTCTTCGTAATATTTCATCTGTCCCTTCACCAACTCGATCTGCTCGCGGTAATAGACCAGTTGATTAAAGACATTGACCACATCTTCGGTTTCGGTGGCAGTTTCGAGAATTTCGCTCAGTTGCTTTTCAGCCGCTTCGAGATTCGTCAGTCGCGATTTCAGGTCGACATACTGCGCGGTGACATCCTGTCCCGAACGATTTTCACTCTGGACTTCGACCACATCTGTTTTGATCTTCTCAAGCGCTTCATCCAACCGTTCAGCGGGAACGCGGATCGTGACAGTCGCTTCAGGGACGGGGGTGTAATCGCTGGTGTAACTCTGATACAGATTGGACGAGACGACAAACCCGCCCATATCCTCCGCCATTTTTTGAATGGCGTCCATGCGGGTTTCCACATCCGCAACGACAATAGCAACATCCGCATTTTGGATGATAAGGCGTTCCACATTGGCAGCAGCAACTCCGCCGCCACTGCCAGCATCACCCTCGTAGTAGGCTTCTTCAGCCGCAACCATGGGCGCTTCCATTGGCGCGGAAGACGGCAGGATGTACTCAGGCGCTCCGCCGCTGTAAAAGGAGCGCTGTTCTGATGCTGCGCCCCCGCATGCAGAAAGGACAATTGCGGCAATGACAATTAAACTAAATGGCAAAATACGTTTCATCTTTCTTCTCCTTCTTTACCTTTGGTGATTTCTCTACCCAAAGGACGTGCAAACCTGCAAATTGGTTCCGCTTTTGAAACCATGCTGGAAAACAGCATACGATGGTCTATGGTCAACGGTCTATCGTCCGATTACCAGCCCTCGCCAATTCGCACGGCGTGTTTCTCGGGCAATCCCGCTTCACGAATGCGCTGCTGCACTTCGGCGATGTTGTATTCCACGCGCTTCGGCGTCCATGTGCGGGCTTCGGTGTCGTAGATGGCGTAGGCGGCACGCGGGTCGCGATCTCGCGGCTGTCCGACCGAGCCAGGGTTCAAGATCAACTTCGGGCGCAGAGAGATCATTTCATCGGGCTTGGTTTGCTCCACAGTCACACGATCCGATGTTTCCTCTTTCACAAAAACACTCTGAATGTGTGAATGCCCGACAAAACACCATGGCGTATCGAAATGATCGAAGTTGAGGCGGGCAGTGAGCGTGTTCAAAATGTATTCCCATAACGGGTCGCGCGGCGAGCCATGGGTAATGGTCGCTTCGCCGCGGGTTTTTGTTTTTGAAGGCAGCGAGCGGATGAAGTCCATGTTGCTGGCGGTCAGCACTTTTTCATGATGCATCAAGGAACGCTTCGCTTCACCATTGAAGGTCTCCAGCGACATTCTGCCGACCACACCCACATCATGATTACCCATCAGACAGGTGAGGTTTTTGATCTCCTGTATTTCCTCCACTACCGCGTTCGGGTCGGGGCCATACCCAACCAGATCGCCGAGGCACCAGGTCTCATCCACTGCGCCCGCATCTTTTAAGACTGCTTGAAGCGCCGTGTAATTTGCATGAATATCCGACATAACCAGAATGCGCATGTTACTCCAACAGCCGTGCAATGTGTTCTGTGATTTTTTCAGCCGCTTCGGTCTTGCTCATCAACGGCAAAATTTCCTGGGTTCCATCTTTGAATAGCAGTGTAATGCGATTGGTCTCCACCGCAAAGCCCGCATCTGTCGCTGAGATGTCGTTGGCGGCGATAAAATCCAACCCTTTGGATTTCAACTTCTCGGACGCATTTTCAAGCAGAGATTGACTCTCCGCCGCAAACCCCACCGTGACCTTAAATCGCTTCGCGCCTACGGGGGAGCCTGATACTGTTTTCAGGATGTCGGGCGCTGCTTCAAGCTCGATCTGCGGAATGCCATCTCGTTTTTTGAGTTTATTCTGCGCGATGTTCTTCGGGCGAAAGTCTGCGGCGGCGGCGGCCATGATGAGTGCATCGGCAGATTCGTTCATCAACGCGTCCAACATCTCCTGCACGCTTTTCACGTTGACAACTTTTGCGCCGACGGGCGGAGTCAATGACGTGGGTGTGGTGATGAGCGTCACTTCCGCGCCAGCGTCGATGGCGGCTTGGGCGAGGGCGTAACCTTGCTTTCCGCTGGAGTGATTGGTGATGACACGTACAGGGTCAATCGCTTCCTGCGTGCCGCCTGCGGTGACGATGACCTTTTTGCCCGCGAGTGTTCCATGTTTCCCCAATGCCGCACGGACATGCCCGACAAGTTCCATTGGTTCGAGCATCCGTCCCACGCCCGTCATGCCAGAGGCGAGGTGCCCGGCTGCGGGTCCAGCAACCAGACATCCCCTTGAAAGAAGCGTGTTCAAATTCTTCTGCGTGGCGGGGTGGTCGAACATCCCGCCATCCATTGCAGGCGCGATCAATATCGGACAAGTCGAAGCGAGGGCGGTGACGGTCAGTAAATTATCGGCGATACCGTGTGCGAGTTTTGCCATCGTGCTGGCAGTGCAGGGTGCGATGACGAGCAGGTCGGCGGTTTTGCCGAGGCTGATGT
The DNA here is from genome assembly GCA_016875755.1 of Chloroflexota bacterium. Taxonomy (GTDB): domain Bacteria; phylum Chloroflexota; class Anaerolineae; order Anaerolineales; family Villigracilaceae; genus Villigracilis. Next base: position 557 of record VGOX01000074.1, on the reverse strand, counting down.
GCATGACGTGCGCCTCGTCGCCCCACAGGTCTTTGTCGGTGAAGGCTTTGCGCCCCGTGACCGATTGAAAGGTGAGCGGTGTGATGAATTTTTCCCCCGCGCCCGTCAGAATCACATCCACTTGCGCGCCCGCCTGCGTGAGTTTGGAGGCGAGGTCGGTGGCTTTGTAGGCGGCAATGGAGCCTGTGACGCCAAGTAGAATGTGTTTGCCTGAGAGGATGGACATTTCGCTGTGATTATACTTCCAACACAAAATAAAGAGACGACAAAATTCCCCCCTTGACGCATCTGCGTGACGGGCATAGAATAGCGCCCAATATGCTTAAGTCCATCCGCTGGTTTGTGTATTATTATTTTACGGCTCCCAATTTGGATGCCGTTGGTGGCGCTTAAGTAGACAGAAATTCTAAATCTGTATGCGAAAAGAGCGAGACCACGCGGTCTCGCTCTTTTTTATTGTGCGCCCAGCATGGGCGTTGGCTAGAGGGTGAAAGACCCTTATGGAGGTTGATTGCACCAACCATTAGCGGAAGGCAAGGGCGTTGTCGCGAGGCAGG
>VGOX01000073.1 GCA_016875755.1 Chloroflexota bacterium | reverse complement strand
CGGCTCTACCTTGATATCGAAGGCTATCGCAGGTTTGCTTAATCGGAGCACCACCATATATGGCACCGCCACGCGAAATCCCAAAGAGCCTTAAGTTTAATACTTCGTAATTCACATGCTTACTATGAGTCGATGGCATGATTCCTCCTCAAAGCTATTGTTTTTACTTCTTACGATTATACCTATTATGTTTACGCCATTCCCTGAAAGATAACTTTTTGCAGACGATAAGTCTACATATTATGAGTAACAATTCAGATCGTATGCTTTTGTTCTCCCCCAACCTTCAAACCTTCAACCTGCAACCCTCAACCCTCCCCCCCCCCAACATTCATCCTTCATAATTCATCCTTCATCCCTTACAATCCCCCCATGTCCTCCACACTTCCCGTCCTCCGTGCCCGCCGCGAACGCAGGCTGGAGAAACAGAAACGCAGTGAAAACCGCGCGCGCGGCGCCATCCTCAGCGGAGGAATCGTCCTTTCGATCCTGCTCGGAGCCGCCATTTTGCTCTGCGCCTTCGCGTATGCCGATGTCACCCGCGGACTGCCCTCCACCGAAATTCTGCCGCGCCTGCTCAACCCGCCCGACGGCTTGCTGCTGCAACCCACGCGCATCTACGACCGCACTGGCACGCAGCTCCTTGCAACCTTTGCCACCGAAGACACCCCGCGCCGCTACATCCCCGTCAGCGACCAGAACCCGCAGCATATCCCCGAAACCCTCGTCAACGCCGTCATCGCCGCCGCCGACCCAAACTTCTGGACTCATTCGGGCTTCAACCAATTACCAATTACTGATCACCAATTACCCACCATTGCCCAGCGGCTCGTCTCCGACCTGCTGCTCTACAACGAACCGCCCGACCTCCGCCGCGCCATCCGCGAACGCATTCTCGCCGCACAGGTCACCGCGCAATTCGGGCGCACACAGGTCATCGAGTGGTATCTCAACAGCGCCAACTTTGGGAGTCACGCCTACGGGGTCGAAGCCGCCGCGCAGTTGTTCTTCGGCAAACCCGCCAGCGACCTGACTCTCGCCGAATCCGCCATCCTTGCCGCCGTCAGCGAAACGCCTGCGCTCAATCCGCTCGACGCCCCGCAAGTCGCATTGCAACGCGGGCGCGAACTGCTCTATGTGATGAACGACCTCGGACTCGCTCCCACCTCGGATGTGGAATCAGCGCTGTTGGCGAATCCCGCCTTCCAAACAACGCCTCCCTCCACGCTGAGGGTTGCCCCTGCTTTCGTTAACCTTGTCCTCGCCCAATTGGATTCCTCCATCCCGCGTGAACGCATCGAACGCGGCGGCATCATCGTCATCACCACGCTCGATTACAACCTGCAAAAACAATCCGCCTGCACCACCGAAGTCTACGCCGCGCGTTTGGCAGGCACACCCGACCCCGCCACCAACTGTGACTCGGCGCGGCTATTACCGTCCCTGCCGCCTGCGGTCACATTTGAAGATTCGTCTGCCAGCGCGTTGATCCTCGACCCGCAGACAGGTCAGGTTCTGGCGTATGTCGGAGAAACCATCAGCGGCGCAGAAACTCCACTGGTCAGCCCGCACAAGCCTGGGTCCAGCCTCGATGCGTTCGTCTATCTGACAGGATTCACCCGCGGCTTGAGTCCCGCCTCATTAACGTGGGACATCCCCACCGAGACGAACATCCAAATCTTTGACGGTTTGTATCACGGACCCGTCCGCTTGCGAATTGCATTGGCGAACGATTATCAAGTGCCTGTGGAGACGTTGAAGGTGCAAATGGGCATCGAGAATGTGAAGCAGGTCGAGTCTTCGTTTGGCATTGTGCTCGATGAAGATGTGACCATGCTCGACCTCGCGGGCGCGTATGGTGTGTTTGCGGCGCAGGGTGTCTATTTCGGGCAGAACCTGAATGATGATTTCACGCCCTCCACCGTGTTACGCGTGGAAGGTGTGGATCGCGGCGTGATGCTCGATTGGTCGCTTCCGCAAGCGCGCAATGTGGTCACGCCCGCGATGGCGTACGTGATGACGCATGTGCTCAGCGACGAACCCGCGCGCTGGGAAACGTGGGGCAGGCAAAATCCGCTTGAAGTGGGCAGACCCGCTGGTGTCAAAGTCGGGCAGACGTTGGAAGGCAGTGATGCGTGGGTTGTGGGGTACACGCCTTCGCATGTTGTTGTCACTTGGACAGGTGTGCGCGGTGACTTAGAATCCTCCCCCCTTCAGGGGGGACCGAGGGGGGTTCTTACGCCCCGCTTCCCCGCCACCCTGTGGAATGCCCTGATGCAAACCGCCTCCGCCGACAAACCCGCCGATGGCTGGACTCTTCCGCAAGGTGTGGCGGTGATGACCGTCTGCGACCCCTCGGGCTTGCTGCCGACACGTGAATGTCCCAATTTGGTGACGGAAGTCTTTTTGACAGGCAGCGAACCGACACAAGCCGATACCTTGTTCCGCGAGTTTTCGGTCAACCGTGAAACAGGTCTGCTGGCGACGGTCTTCACTCCGCCCGAATTGATTGACAACCGTGTGTATATGCTCATCCCTGAAAATGCGCGCACTTGGGCGCAAAGTGAAGGCGTGCCGATTCCGCCCAGCGCGTACGATGCCATTCAACCGCCGCAGTTGAATCCGAATGTCAATATTTCCTCCCCGCAGCTCTTCGCAGATGTGAACGGCACCGTGCAGATCATCGGCACCGCCTCAGGGGATGACTTTCTCTATTATCGTGTGCAGGTCGGCAAAGGCTTGAATCCGCAAACGTGGATTCAATTGGGAAGCGACAATTTCACCCCCGTGGAAAATGGTCCACTGGCAGAGTGGGATACAACAGGCTTAAGCGGCCTTTACGCCGTGCAGTTGGTGGTGGTCCGAAATGATCAGGTCATTGAAACGGCGGTGATTCAGGTGACGGTTAGCGAATAGCATATAGCAATTAGCGGTTAGCTTTTAGCGATTGGCAAAACCTGCAACAAACACTAACTGCTAAAAGCCAATAGCTAACCGCTAAAAAACAATGGAGGTTTCATGAAGGATTTTCGTTCGCTAAAGGTTTGGGAAAAAGCGCATGAACTGGTACTAAAGGCTTACAAAGCCACAGATTTATTTCCAAAACATGAGTTATACGGTATCACGAGTCAGATTCGGCGGGCAGCTGCATCTGTCCCGACCAATATTGCCGAAGGTTGCGGCAAGGACAGCGACGCGGAACTCAAGCGTTACTTCCTGATTGCAATGGGGTCAGCCAGCGAATTGGAATACCTGCTCATCCTCGCCCGCGACCTAAACTAATTGAAAGATGAAGCTTATCGAGAAATGCAAAGCCAGTTGGTGGAAATCCGCAAAATGCTCAACGCCTTCATCCAAACATTAAAAGGAAACGGCGGTTAGTTCAAAAAACCAACCACCGTTTTCACTAAAAGCTAAACGCTAAACGCTAACAGCTAAACGCTAACAAGCTAATTGCTATCTCGAAAGCACCTTCACCATGTGATAGTACTCCATGTTCACCTTGCGTTTATTGGAGATCACATCAGCCAGGGGGATAAAATCCACGCCTTTGCCTTTTAGACCGGTCATCATGCCGTGCGTGCCTTCCACCAACGCCTCCACAGCTTTGACACCCATCCGCGACGCGAGCAGACGGTCATACGCTGTCGGTGAACCTCCGCGCTGAATGTGACCAAGGATGGTCATGCGGGTCTTGAAGCCCACGTCCATCTCGTCGATGCGCTGCGCCAATTCCGTGGTGCGGATGCCCGACCCTTCCGCATTGATGATGATAGCATGGGTTTTGCCGCGTTGATACGCATCCTCTACTGCCACCGCCACTTCATCCACGGTAATAGGGTGCTCGGGGATGAGAGTGATCTCTGCGCCGCAGATGATGCCCGCCATCACGGCGAGGTATCCGCTGTTGCGTCCCATGGTTTCGATGAGGAACGCGCGTTGATGTGACGAAGCCGTATCGCGGAGTTTGTCGACTGCATCCATGATGGTGTTCATGGCCGTGTCCGTGCCGATGGCGATGTTCGTGCCCCAGATGTCATTATCGATGCTGCCGGGGATGCCGATGACCTTCACGCCTTTTTGCGAGAGCGCATACGCGCCATTCATCGAACCTTCCCCGCCGATCACGATCAACGCGTCCATGCCTGCTTCATTCATCTTGCGGATCGCGTCGCGCTGCCCCGCAGGTTCCATGAAGCGTTTGCTGCGGCTGGTCAACAACACCGTCCCGCCGCGCTGCAAAATGCCGCCCACATCCCGTGCGCCCAGCGGACGGAATTCCCCGTTCACCAGACCTTCGTAGCCGTGCATCACACCGATGACGTTCATGTTATTCGCGAGCGCCGTGCGTACCACCGCGCGGATCGCGGCGTTCATGCCGGGCGCATCTCCGCCCGAGGTTAAGACTCCAACTGTGAATTTATCTGCCATGTTCTATTTCTTTCTTGATAATGAAGGTATCAAAATCGCGTGCAACCACCGTGTTCGGGAAGATGCTCTGCGCTTCGGCGAGTACATCCTTGCCGCGGTAGCGTCGCGAAATATGCGTAAGAATTAGTTTTTTAACCCCTGCCTTTATGGCGAGTTCCGCGCCCATGCGTGCGGTCAGATGTGAGAACTGCTTCGCCATGTCCTCTTCTTCATCCATGTAGGTGGATTCGATCACAACTGCATCGGCATCTTGGCAGACTTCGATCAGGTTGTCGGTTTTTCCAGTATCCCCCACAATGACGAGCTTACTGCCCTTTTCCCAGTCACCCAGCACCTCTTCCGGTGTGACGCGCTTTCCGTCAGGCAGGGTAACTCCTTTTCCAGCGACCAGGTCGCGGCGTTCAGGTCCAAAGGGCACGCCGAGCGCATCCGCTTTTTCTGCGAGAAACGGACGCCGTGCCTTCTCTTCGAAAATATAACCAAGGCTCTCCGCCCTGCCGTGCGAAACATCAAAGGCGGTGACGGTGAAATCTTCCGCTTCAAAAATGACCCCGGGCTTGATCTCCACCAGACGCAGCGGCATGGGGGTTGTTTTTCCACGCAGGACGACATCATAAAGAAGTACGCGCACCCGTTCAAGCGTGCGCTTGCTGCCAAAGATCTCGAATTCTTCAATGGCTTCCCAGCGTAAAAAAGTGGAAAGTAAGCCGCCCAGCCCAAGAATGTGATCAAGATGTCCGTGGGTGAGCAGGGCGCGTGTCAGCCGTTTGAAGCCTTTCCCCGATTGCAGAATCTGACGCTGTGTGCCTTCGCCGCAATCCACCAGAAAACGATATTCATTATGGGAGACGATGTGCCCTGAAAGTCCGCGCTGTATCGAAGGCGCAGAAGCGGATGTGCCAAGAAATAGAATTTCGAACAAGGTGTTAAGTCCTTACAATGGATGATCGCACAGAAAAATTCTGACGAGAGTGTACACAATACGGAATGCGTTCCGTGAAGGTTCTAGGCAGCCAAAAATAAAGCCCTGCAATTGTACCTTATCGCTTGTGCAAAACATTAATAAATTTCCGCAGTGACGCCGTCCAAAGCCCATTTAACAGGCAAGTCCTGCCCGACAAAGATAACAGACCATTTGTGCTATAATTTTCAAGTTGATTTTACGCATCACAAATCTCCAGTTGCCAATCTCCCCATCGTAACCGCAGATCGTAAACCGCCAATCGTAAATCGAAATGCCCCTTCTCAAACCCTCCTCTCCCCCAAAAAAGGATTCAAAACCAACAGGCAATACCCTCATGCCAAAAAAGGGAAAGCCTGCCCCGTCAAAATCCGCGCCGCATTCCCACGAGCCGCCCCCGCGTCAGCTCACCTGGTGGGAAGCCCTCTCCGCCGAACGCAAACTGGATGTGGTCGGCATCGCCCTCGCATTTTTCGGCATCCTTATTTTGCTAGGTCTTATTTCCGCCAACCGCTCTGCTGTCGTTGGCGGCGTTATCTTTTTCCTTTCACAAATTTTTGGCTGGGGCACTTACATTCTGCCCATCGGCTTGCTCGTCTTTGGCTTATGGCTCGTCTTCCGCAAGATCGAACGCATCCCGCCGCTCGACCCCGAACGCGCCATTGGCAGCACCATTCTCTTTTTCTGGCTGCTCACCGTTTTACATTCCTTCGTCGCCTCCGCTGAAACTGCCGAAGCCGTCGCACTCACCGGCGCAGGCGGCGGTTACTTTGGCGGTCTAGCACAGCGCTTTCTTTGGGGCGCATTCGGCTCGCTCGGCGCATTCATCGCCCTGATCGCATGGCTCATACTCGGCATCGCCGTATTACTGGAAAAACCCGTCGCCGACCTCTTTCTCTGGCTCACCCCATGGATCGACAAACTACGTGGACTTCTCCAAAAGCCGCTCGCGCCTCAATCCACGCCTGTGCCTGATTCAGTTTCTGAAAATGGATTGACCCCCATAGATTCCTCCGCCATGCCGGATGTGCAAGGCATGGTCAATATTCCTGTCCAACCCGTCCAAACCCGCAGCGGACCGACCATCATCGAATGGAAACTCCCCGACATTGCCGACATTCTCGATGAAGGCAGCGCGCCAAAATCCAATGAAGAATTTGTGCAGCAACGCGCGCGTTTGATCGAAGATACGCTTGCCTCCTTTGGCGCGCCAGCGCAAGTAGTGGCGATCAGCAGCGGACCTTCGATCACGCAATTTGGTGTCGAGCCGCTCTTCGTTGAGACCCGAGGCGGCGTGCGGACGAGAGTCCGCGTCAGCAAGATCGCATCCCTCTCCGATGATCTGGCGCTTGCACTTGCCGCGCCGCGCATCCGCATTCAAGCGCCCGTACCCGGGCATAGCTACGTGGGCATCGAAGTGCCGAACGAAGAAATGGCGATGGTTGCCCTGCGCGATATTTTGGAAAGTGAAGTTTATAAAAATTATAAGAAGCCGTTGAGCTTTGGGTTGGGGCGTGACGTGGCAGGCATGCCCATCATCACCAGCATTGAGAACATGCCGCATATGCTCATTGCCGGTACCACAGGCTCTGGTAAATCGGTCTGTGTCAATTCGATCTTAACCTGTATGCTGATGTACAACACGCCCGACGACCTGCGTCTTGTATTGGTTGACCCCAAACGTGTAGAGTTGACGGGCTACAACGGCGTGCCGCATTTGCTCGGACCCGTCGTTGTGGAAATGGACCGTGTCATCGGCGCACTGCAATGGATGACCCGCGAAATGGACAAGCGCTATCACATGTTCGCGCAGGTCGGTTCACGTAACATCACCGATTACAACGCCAAGATGAAATTGCAGGGGCAAAAGAAACTGCCCTATCTCGTGATCGTCATTGACGAATTGGCAGATTTGATGATGATCGCTCCTGATGAAACTGAAAAGACCATCACCCGTCTGGCGCAATTAGCACGTGCTACCGGTATTCACATGATCCTCGCCACGCAGCGCCCTTCGGTGGATGTGGTGACGGGGCTCATCAAAGCCAACTTCCCGGCGCGTATTGCCTTTGCGGTCGCATCCAATACTGATAGCCGCGTCATCCTCGATCAGCCCGGGGCGGAGCGTTTGCTTGGGCGTGGTGACATGCTCTATCAAGCGCCTGATGCGCCGGCGGCAGTCCGTTTGCAGGGTGTGTTCGTGTCAGATACGGAGATTCAACGCCTTGTGGAATACTGGCGTGATCAGGTGGGGAATACCAGCCCGTATGCAGCGGCGGGCGTGCCTGCGGATACGATTCCTGAGAATGTGCCCTTGAAACAGGCTCCCTTATGGGAGAATGAAGGCAAGGTTGAAGGGGATCCACTGTTTAATGAAGCAGTGGCAATCATCCGCAAGGAGGGACGCGCTTCTGTGTCCATGTTGCAGCGGCGTTTACGCATCGGCTATACCCGCGCCTCGCGAATTGTGGATATGATGGAAGATAAGAAGATCGTGGGTCCGCCGGAGGGCGGCACGCAAATGCGGCAGGTGTTGGATTTTGGCGATGTCCCGCCGCCTGCCAGTGCAGATGAACCTTAACGAAACAGGGTCACAGAGGGGTGGCCCTGTTTCGTTTTTTGTTTAACAACTTTGTTAATGAAAAAAACCATTTGTGAGACATAGTATAATCACCCCGTTATTTTCTTTGGAGGAACAATGACCGAGAAAAAGATTCGAGTGCTGGTGGCAAAACCCGGGCTGGATGGTCACGACCGCGGGGCGAAGGTGGTTGCGCGCGCCCTGCGTGATGCTGGTATGGAAGTGATCTACACCGGCCTGCGCCAGACCCCTGAAATGATCGCCGAA
>VGOX01000072.1 GCA_016875755.1 Chloroflexota bacterium | reverse complement strand
GCAAAACGACGCAGCACCCGCCGCCGTGGTTTCTTTTTTCGTTTTTTCGGCGCGCTGGCTACGCTCCCGGCTGGTTTTCAGCCCAAGTTTTGGCTATTAATGAACGGCTTCTTGCAGAGGACTCATATATTCTGGAGCGTTCTGGGAAACAATTCGACCCCTGCGTTGTGGAAGTTTTCTTCTCGTTGATGGATGCGGAGCATTAAAGCGTCTCGTCACGCTGTAGAAGATTCGCAATCCCTTCACGCTGTTGAATTACACGCACCCCTTCATTTTCCAACCATAATACTGCTGGTTTGCGCGCGCCATTGTAATTCGAAGCCATGCTCAATTGATACGCCCCGCTCATCGGCACAGCCAGCAGGTCGCCTGTCTGGATGAGGGGCATCGGCAGGTCTTCGAGGAGGATGTCACCCGACTCGCAGAACGGTCCCGCAATGGACACCTTTCCGCTTCGCTCCCCGCCCGGGCTTGATACCGGCAAACAAGAGTATCTCGCTCCATACATCGCATAGCGCGAATTATCCGCCATGCCGCCATCGACCAATACCCAAATTTTGTCACCATGCCGCTTCACAACCCCCACACGATAGACCGCCACGCCTGCCTGCGCCACAATACTGCGTCCTGGCTCCAGATGCAAATGGGGCAGTTCCAATCCGCGCATGCGGCAGCCTTCGACCACTGCTTCCGCAATTCCACGCACATAATTTTCAATGGACGGATGCGGCAATTCATCCTCATGGTATGCCACACCCCAACCTCCACCCGGGCAAAAATGCCACTCGCCCGAAAAGCCGATCTCTTTGGCAATGTCGAGCGCCATTTCAATGGCAGGGAGTAATGGCTCCGGGTCGCGGAAGTTTGAACCTTGGTGAAAGTGGATCCCTTTTAATGGCAGGTGATGTTCCATGCAAAATGCTGCCGCTTCGAGAAGTTCCTCGCGCGTCATGCCGAATTTGCTTTCATGGTGTCCCGTTTGCGTGTGGGTATGGTGCGTGGTGACGGTTACGCCGGGCAAAAGCCGCAGCCAAAGGGATGTATTGTGCAATTCGTACTTCGCGATGCGTGATAACTCGTGCAGGTTATCTACAACGATGGTGGCGGCATGTGTTACGGCAGCTTTCAAATCTGCATCTGATTTGTTGACGCCATGTACGAGTATTCGTTCGCGTGGGACGTTGCCGGCAACGGCGATGGCGATCTCACCTTCGCCTGTGCAATCCACAAAAAGGTCGTGAGACTGTGTCCATTGGGCGATGGCGGTGCAGAGAAAGGCTTTGCCTGCGTAGGTGATGTGAGCAGCAGCGGGGTAGTTTGCAGATAATGCGTCGGTGTAGGTTTTGGCGGAAAAATCTAAGGTTGAACGATCATATAGATATAACGGGGTCAGGAATCGGCTTGCGAGAGAGGCGAGGTTTTGTCCCGCAATGGTCAGGCTGTCTTGTTCGATGGTTGTTGTGCGGGGGAAGAGGTCAAGTCGATTCATGGTCGAGGTCGGTGGCGGTTTGGATGCGGTTTTTTCCGAGATGTTTGGCGCGCAGGGCGGCGTTGTCGGCGGAGATCAAAAGTTGTTGCTGGTTGTTGGCGTCGTGCGGGAAGGTGGCGATACCCATGCTTAGGGTGTAGCCGGGCTGGGTTTCTTCGAGGCCGGTTTGGTGCGGGGCGCCGGCTTGGGCGGCTTTGTATAACCTTTGTGCGAAGCCGAATGCATCCTGTTTGTCGGTGTTGGGGAGGATGATGGCAAATTCGTCTCCGCCGTAGCGCGCGGCAAGGTCGTACTTGCGCAGGTTTTGTTTTACGGTATCTCCGACGGATTTGAGGCGTGTGTCGCCGGCGGGATGCCCCCATTTGTCGTTGTATTCTTTGAATGAGTCGATGTCGAAGATGATCAGCGATAGATTTTCGCCCTGTCGTTGGGCACGTTCGATCTCTGCTGTGAGGGTTTGTTCAAAGACATGGCGGTTGGAAAGCCCAGTGACGGCATCGGTGGTTGCCAGTTTTTTGACCTGGGCGTGCAGGCTGGCGTTGTCCATGGCGATGGCGATGGCGATGGGGCCGGCAATGGTTACGAGCAGGTCTACATCTGTACTTGTCAATTTTTTATCATTGACGGTTTCCACATTCAAGGTGCCGATGACTTTATTTTCCTTCAACAGGGGGACACAGATCTCGCTTGTGATGTGATTGTCGGCCTCAAGGAAGACCTTTTCCTTGCTGGTATCTGGGATGAACTGGACGGATTTGGTGCGGATGGCGCGTCCGCTGACGCCTTGGCTGATATGTATTTTTTCGATGATCATTTCTTTGGGATAGCCGATCTCGGCGGAAAGGTGCAGGTAGTCATCCTCTAATAGATACAGGCTGACATGAGTGTACCCAAAGGTGCTGGCAAGCCTGTTTACCACCTGATGTGAAATGGCGTTGGCATCGAGCGAACTGGCGATAACTTTGGAAATTTCCTGTATGGCGGAGAGGACTTGAAGGTTTTCCTGGGTTTTGGCATAGAGGAACGCCCGTTGAAGGGAGGAGGTTATTTGGCTTGCAAGGGTCTCGAGGGTTTTGATATCGAGCTCATCGAATGCGTTTTTTTCGAGGCTTTCCACGTATAAAACGCCGAATAGTTTTTCCTGTTTCCAAATGGGTGTGCAGATGGCGGATCCGTTGTGGTTGTCGCTGGAGAAGTAGTGCGGGTCGTTGGCGACGTCACGGGTTATATATGTTTTTTCGACCTGGGCAGTATGACCGATGATGCCCGCTCCCATTGCCTGACGGTAACCCGGTCTGTAGCCGAAATCGGCGGTGCCGGCAATGGCGCAGACTTCCAGCATGTTGTCTTCCGTCACTTTGGAGATGGCCGCTTCGGGGTATGCGAAGCGTTGGATGATGATGTTTACGGCGCGTTGGAGAATTTCATTTTCGTCGAAACTGTCCGCCACGATCCTGCCGCTTTCTTCCAGCAGGGCCAGTTGTTCCGAGCGGCGTTTTTCCGCCCGTAGAAGGGATTGTTCGTTTGTAATATCATGAAAGACGATGATTTTCCCGAGCGGGGATTTTGCATTTTGATTAAGCGGCAAGATTTGCACATCAAACCATTTTGGATTTTCATCGTCTGAAAGATTCAAAAGCAGGCTGTTGTTGGGCTTGTTCCAGGCTTCTTGAAATCGTTCGGCTTGCGGCAACATATCGAAGACGAAGTCTTTTTCTCTGGCTGGATTATTTCCCAACAGGGCGATGGCGGGTTGATTAACGTCCGTGATGTGATTGTTTTTGTCGACAATGATGACGGCATCCCGCAGGCTGTCCATGATGATATGGGCGGCGAGAGGCAGCAGGCTGGAAACCCCAAAGCGAAAATATCCAAATGCGATCAGCGGAGCCGAAAGCGCGAACGAAAGGGGAGTTGGGTCGAATTGTGGTGTGCTGTTGGTGCTGCGCAGAAAAATGAAGTTGATCAGGGCTGTGATGGTTGCCCCAGCCAGCATGATGCCTGTTTTCACCCGAAGTTCCTTTTCACTGCGGTAAAAAGAGACCAGATAAATAAAAATGCCGATGCCGATCAGGATGTAGGCAATTGCTGTAAAAAACCAAAAACCAACTCCAAATTCAAGAAGAAGCGGGGTGGGGCGTTCCACGCGCATTCGCATGGATTTCCAGATCAAAAGGTGGTGTTCATTGGTAGCCCCCAATAGAAATGCAATAAGTCCGGGAATGGTAAGTAAAAAAGTGCGGCCGCGTTTTGACCACCAGGTGTGGATGCCCGTGTATCTGAGTGCGAATCCCAGCCATAAGGATGGAGCCATGGTCATGCCCAGGTACATGATTTTTCTGGCGGCGATCTTTACAGGCAGGGATGGATACATGATCTCCAGCAGGTAAAACCCCGCCCATATTGCCATGGAGAGCATCAGGAAACCAAGGGTGCGAGCCCCGGGTTCATGCCAGTTGATAAGTGCCCCTATCGCGATACCGCTTGTTAATGCAACCAGACAACCCAAACTTATCAAATATATTGGTGTGTGAAATTCCATATGGGACGCATCTTATTCCTCAAAGAATAATGTCCACCATATCTCCCAGTTTTGCAGTGGTGTTGGAATTGGCACTGGTGTATTGACGACCACCGGCGAACTGCCTGGTACCTCCAATGGAATGACGGGTTGATCGCCTTCCTGGACGTAACGCCCATCCGTGCGCGCCCATTCCTCAACAGCCTCCGTAGACTCAGCATATGCCACCTGTGTTTGCAAGGCAGACTGGGTTTGGATGACCTGTGTTGCAATGGCTCTCACTTCATCGCGTTGATCGTTCAATCGATTCAGTTCCTCCAGACGCGTGTTGAATTCAATAACAAATAAGATCAGAAGAAAAATCCCGGCAAAGGTTGCCACACGTCGAACATTGATTGGAGATCGGAACATGCCTGTATCTTAATCGCATTTTACTTCGTTGGCAAACCCTTTTGTGGTACAATCCTGCCCCGCAGGTAAAAAAACTGCCAATCGGGCGTAGTACCCTTCGCCCAATCATCTCAATGCCAGAAAGGGCTTAAATAAAATGAAAGTATTGCTTGTCAAAGACGTGTACAAACTCGGACGTGCCGGCGAGATCAAAAAGGTCGCGGACGGTTACGGACGAAACTTCCTCCTGCCGCAGGGCTTCGCTGTGCTTGCCACCGCCGGCGCGCTGAAGCAGGTGGACCGCATCAAGTCGCAGGCAGAAGTTCGCCGTGCCACCCAGAACAATGAACTCAAGGGTGTCGCTGACCAGATCAATGGTGTCGTTCTCACCTTCTCCTCCAAGGCAGGTGAAACCGGTAAACTCTATGGCTCTGTCACCACACAAGATATCGCCACCGCCCTGAGCGAAAAGATCCGCTTCGAGGTCAAACGCCAGCAGGTGGATACTCAACCCATCCGCACCCTCGGCGAATTCACTGCACATGTCCGCCTCACCATGGACCTTGTGCCTGAGATCAAGGTCATCGTCTATCGCGAAGGCGAAACTCCTGAAAGCGTTACAGGAGCCGCCGCAGCAGCGGAAGCCTCTGCGAAGGGCGAGCCCGCTAAGGAAGAACCCGCTGCAGAAACACCAGCCGAAACAGCTGAATAAAATGCAAACCACATCACCGTCGCGAGACGGTGATGTTTGTAATACAATACTCCCATGCCTGAAACCATCGGTCAGCGCCTAAAAAAGGCACGAGAAGGCCGTTACCTCTCGCTCGAAAAAGTCTCTGCTGAAACCCGCATCCGCACTGTGTTCCTGCAGGCGTTGGAGGCGGATGATTTCTCCGTTATGCCATCTGCCGCGCAGGGACGCGGATTTTTACGCAACTACGCCGAATATCTCAACCTTAACATCGATGAGATCATCGCCGAATTGCAGCAGAGCGCGCCCCCGCCTGCCGAAGTTAGTGGACCGTTGCCGCAAGTCAATTTGCTCGAGACGGATCTGCCCCCATTAACTGATTCAGCGGATGAAAAACCCGCGCCGCCTTTCTGGACCCGTTGGTTTGCCCGGCGGACCCGGACAGAATCCACCCTGCAGTTGATTCAGGAAACCCCTGAAGAAATTCAACCTGCCCAAGTGGAAGAATCCCCTGCCATCATCATGGAAGCAGAGGAACAGCCAAAGCCGCGCAAGGGAAGAAAAAAGAAAACCGAAGAAACAGAATCCGCGCCGCTGCTTGTGGAAGTGGAGACAAGTGAAGTGCCTGCCGCAGCGGAGACTCCGCCGATGGAGGCAGAGCAGGTTGAAGTCAAGGGAGAAGCGAGACAGGGGTTGTTCGCGAAGCTGGCATCCATCTTCCAACGCAATGTCAAAAAGCAGGAAGTTGAATCCATCCAATCAGAAGAAGCAGAAGAGGTGAGAGGTACTCCGCCGCAACCGAGCCTGCCTGCTGATATTATCTTTGCCGAGATCGGGGCGCAATTGCGCGAGCGGCGCGAGTTGATCAGCCTGACACTGGAAGAGGTGGAGCGCCATACGAAACTGCGCGTGGTCTTTGTGAAGGCGTTGGAGGAAGGCTCGTTTGAAAAATTGCCCTCGTCTGTGCAAACCCGCGGGATGCTGTTGAATTACGCCACCTTCCTCGACCTCGATGCAGATGGAATCCTGCTGCGTTTTGCAGATGCATTGCAAGCGCGGCGGCATGAGAAGTATGCTGAAACTCCACGCGAAAATATACAAACCCAAGTGAATGCGTCCATCCCGTTTTTGCGGATGTATCTGGCCGGTGACTTGCTCTTTGGTATGGTGATGATCGCTGTGCTCTTGGCGCTGGCAATTTGTGGCGTGGGACGTTTGGTGAGTGGGGAAGACGAAGAGCTGCAGCCTGAAGCGCCTTTGTTGGTGGATGTGTTGGGCGATCTTCCCACGCTGACACCTGCTCCTGAACTGGGGCTGGATCCATCCCTGCCGACGGCTACGCTTGGGTTTGCGGGAACCATTTTTACTAAAACACCAGGACCTTCCAGCAACGCAAATGTAACTGTAAGCATCTTTGCCCTGGAGCGGGTCTTCGTGCGTATTTCGGTGGATGGAGAGATTGCCTTTGAGGGACGCATGGCTCCGCGCGAGGTAAAGGTTTTCGAGGCGGATAATCAAGTGGTGGTGTTGACGGGGAATGCGTCTGCGCTGAGAATTACGTATAATGGACAGGACTTGGGCTTAATGGGCGGTGTTGGCGAAGTGGTCAGCCGCGTGTATTTGCAGACGGGTGTTGTTACCCCCACGGCAACCATCCCGCCGACGCCGACAAATACGCCGCCCGTCACCCCGACATTTACGCCGACGATCACGCCTACAGCGACTGTGCCGGCGAATTAAGATTTACCCTGATATGTGGAGTTTAAGTGACTCCATCGCAAAATAATTTATAGGAAACTACTGTGGCTAAAAATACTTTTCATTTAGTGTCTATGGGCTGTTCAAAGAATACGGTTGACTCCGATTCGATGGCGCAATTGTTAATGCAGGATGGTTACAACGCCGTGGAAGACCCCGCAAAGGCTTCGGTGTTGATCGTAAATACCTGCGGGTTTATTGGCCCTGCCAAGGATGAGTCGTACCGTGTTTTGGGGGAACTTGCACAAGGCAAGAAAAAGAATCAAGTGCTGATCGCGGCAGGCTGCCTGACCCAACGCTATGGCGTGGAAGTGGCAAAACGCGTACCCGGCATCGATGGCATTATCGGTACGCGCCGCTGGATGGATATTGTGCAGGTGGTGAGCGATGCCCGCAAAGGCAAGAACCCCGAGCCGATCTATCATTTACCCGATGCGCCCGTAGTCGGTTCGGATGAGCATGGCGCGATGCGCGTCAGTGTGAATGGACCGAGCGCTTATTTGAAGATCGCAGATGGCTGCCGTCGTCCGTGTGCCTTTTGTGCCATTCCGCTCATCAAGGGCACGGCGGTTTCGCGCCCGGTCGAGTCGATCATTAACGAAGCGCGTCTGCTGCGGGATAGCGGCGTGCGTGAGTTGATTTTAATCGCGCAGGATTCGACGGATTACGGTCATGACCTTGGCATGAAGGATGGTCTTGCCACGATGCTCGAGCAGTTGACCGATGCCGTGCCGGACATGGACTGGATCCGCATCATGTATTCGTACCCTGGTTATGTCACAGACCGCATGATCGAGGTGATGGCGACTCGCGAGCAGATTCTGCCGTATCTCGATATTCCGCTGCAGCATGCGCACCCCAAAACCTTATATCGCATGAAGCGCCCATCGAATATGGATTGGGTGCATAAGACGCTTGCCAAAATGCGCGCAACGATCAAAGACCTTGCCATCCGCACCACGTTCATTGTCGGGTATCCCGGTGAAACGGATGAGGAATTCCAGGCACTGTACGATTTTGTGAAGGAAACCCGCTTCGATCGTGCTGGAGCATTTCAGTTTTCCTTCGAGCCGGGGACAACCTCTGCGCCGCTTGGCGACCCCGTCCCTGCCGAGGTGAAACAGGAGCGTTACGACCGGTTAATGGAGCTCCAGCAGAATATTTCCCTGCAGGTGAATCAATCGTATGTTGGTAAGACACTGAATGTGTTGGTGGAAGGTTTCGATAACGGCATCGTAATTGGAAGATCGTACCGCGATGCGCCCGAGGTGGATGGGTATGTGGTTGTTGAAGGTAAGGCGAATGTGGGTGAGATTGTCCCCGCAAGGATCACCGGCGCGTTTGCCTACGACCTGACCGGTGTGCTGGTGGAAGAGAAGAATTTGATCAAGTTGTAGTGTTTCGATGAATCAAAAGACCGCTGTTTTTTCAACAGCGGTCTTTTTGTTGTGCGCCCAGCATGGGCGTTGACTAGAGGGTGAAAGACCCTTATGGAGGTTGATTGCACCAACCATTAGCGGAAGGCAAGGGCGTTGTCGCGAGGCAGGGTCTGGAGGAAGCCGGAAG
>VGOX01000071.1 GCA_016875755.1 Chloroflexota bacterium | reverse complement strand
GCCTCAACCCCTATGGGTGAATCGGAATGCCTCCATTTTGCATTCGGCTACATCGACAGAGGATGGTGCGATGGATGTGATGATCCTGCAAGCCGTGCCGCCTCTGGAAACAGGGGATGTGTACCGCGTCAACGCCATGCTGGCCAACCCGACCCGCATCGAATTACAGGAAGCAGGTCAGGAATACCCCGTCTGGGTGACGGAACAGTACCTGCAACTGCCAGAGAATTTCTCCCCCCGTATTCAAGCGCTTGCGCGTGAGATCACAGAAGGCTACGATACTGCATACGATAAGGCAGCCGCCATCACGGAATACCTGCGGACAGAGATCGAATATGCCCCAGCGATCACATTCCCTGAAGAGGCGGTTGATCCGCTTGAATATTTCCTATTCGAGAATAAAAAAGGTTTCTGTAATTATTACGCCAGCGCAGAAGTGTTAATGCTGCGATCTATTGGAATCCCCGCCCGCCTTGCGGTGGGGTATGCTCAGGGCGAGGTAAGCCTGCAAAACCCGCTTTATACCGTCCGCGAAAGGGATTTGCACGCCTGGCCCGAAGTGTACTTCCCTACGTATGGCTGGGTGGAGTTCGAGCCGACGGGTAATCAAAATCCGCTTGATCGGCCTGAGATACGGGAAGAAAAAACCGTCGAAACACCGAACCAGCCCAGCGTCCCGCTTGAAGCGCCCGCACTTCCTGAAGAGCAGAATGAAAACATCCCATCAGAAGAAGCGAGCTTCATACCGTTCCTATCCCGTACTCAGGTCCTGCAAGTCAGCTTGGTCATGGGCGGAGTTTTGCTCGCAGCAGCAGCCGTGTTTTTGAAAAGAAGGTTTGCGCCCACACTGACGCTTGCCCATGTTGTGAGATCCACCATCCAACGCAACGGATGGGAAACGCCTGCATGGCTGAATGCAGGGTTGAATTGGAGCGCTCTCTCCCCCATCGAGCGTGCTTTCCAAAGCGTCAATATCAGCCTGCGCTGGATCGGCAGACCGCAAGCCAGCCACATCACTCCAGCCGAACGCGCCAGCATGTTGAAACGGCTGTTCCCTGCTGCAGCGTCTGCCATCGAAATTTTATTGAATGAACATCAATCGGATCTGTTCAGCCCGCGCGGAGGAAATGTATCTGCTGCACGGCGCGCCGCATGGAATATCATTTTTCAAACCATTTATGCGCGGCTAAAAATCATAATCTTGGGATACAATTAGAGCCACTGGATGGATATTGACCGAACACTTTATGAATACCGAAACCACACGCCCCACAACCTTACACGATCAATTGCTTGCGCTTGGCGCTCAGGCGGGAAAGATGCGCGCCGAATTGGAAGCAAGCAAATTAAAACTCCCTAAAAACACGCTGGAAAACCTGCGCGATATGCAAACTTCACTGGGACAGCTCGGCAATACCTTTGAGCGCTTCCAGAAAGAACACAGCAACATGCTAGCCCTTGCCAATATCGGGCAGGTGGTCAACTCGTCCCTGGAATTGGACGAAGTGCTGCTCATCGTGATGGACAATATTGTTCAGCTTACAAAGGCGGAACGCGGCTTTCTCATGCTGCGCGATGAACAGGGCGAGATGGTAATTCGCATGGGGCGCAACTGGGAAATGGAATCGATCAACTCATCCGAGAAGAATGTCAGCCGCACCGTTGTGCAGCGTGTCATTGATACGGGTGAACCCATTGTCACCACCAATGCCCAGGAAGACCAGCGTTTCAGCGGACAGGAAAGCATCGTCGCATTCAACCTGCGTTCGATCTTATGTGTACCGCTGAAAGTGAAGAACGAACTCATTGGCGTCATTTATGCAGACAATCGCATTCGCGCAGGCATATTTGCCGAAAGCGAAAAAGAACTGCTTGCCGCATTCGCAAACCAGGCAGCCGTCGCCATCGAAAATGCGCGCCTGTTCTCCTCGCTAAAAAACACCCTCGAAGAAGTTACCGCCCTCAAGAACCTGATGGACAACGTATTCGAGTCCATTGCAAGCGGCGTGATCACAGCGGATGTGCAGGACCAGATCACTCTCGCCAACAAAGCCGCGGAAATGATCCTCGGCGCCGCCACACAGGACATCATCGGTCATCATCTTAACGAAGCGCTTGCTTCTGTTTCCCTTGAACTTGAACCGCATCTGACAGAGATCCGCAGAACGGACAAACCCGTGGTCGGTCTCGAACTCAGCCACACCTCACCCCAGCGCGGATTACTCAACTGGCGGTTGAACCTCTCACCGCTCAAGGATGCGGGACAAAAAACCCAAGGTGTGGCAATCGTTTTGGACGACCTCACAGAACGAAAGAAGTTGGAAGCGCAGCGCCGTCTCTTCGAGCGCATGGTCTCCCCAGCCGTCATCGAACAACTGGACCCGAACAGCCTGCAACTCGGCGGCAAACGTGTGGATTTGACCGTGCTCTTCGCCGACATCCGCGGGTTTACCACTTACAGCGAAAACCTCGCGCCAGAAAAACTGGTAAGCATTCTCAACCGCTACCTCGCCGCCATGGCCGAAGCCGTACTCGCGCAGGAAGGCACCATCGACAAATTCATGGGCGATGCCATCATGGCATGTTTCAATGCCCCCGTGCCGCAACCCGACCATACTTTACGTGCTGTCAAAACCGCGCTTGCCATCCGCGAATCGGTTGAGAATTTATACAAGGAAATGCCCGAAGATTCGCACCTCGCATTTGGTGTCGGCATCAACTATGGCGACGCCGTTCTCGGTTTGATCGGCACGGAGAAACGTCTCGAATACACCGCCATCAGCGACAGCGTGAACATTGCCAAACGCATTCAGGAATATTCAGCCAAAAACCAGATCCTCATCAGTAAGGATGCGTACGAGCGCGTAAAGAAGCAAGTGGAAGCCACACCGCATAAGGAAATGACGGTGAAAGGCAAATCGAAACCGTTGGAAGTGTTTGAGGTTGTGGGGTTGAAGTGAGTTTAGCGAGTAGTGAGAAGCAAGAAGTGACGAGTAATCAATTACAAGTTTTTAAAAGATAAAAGACTCCCTGTCAAAGGAAGTCTTTTTTTATTGATAGGCGGGATGCAACAATCCCCGGCCAATTGACCACCAAACCAATTAAGAAACTTTCTCCACAAAACGCACCACAGCGTTCAATCCCCGCTCGACAGGCTCAATATCAATATATTCATTCACCGTATGCGCGCCGCCGCCTGTAGTGATGCCCATGACAACGGCTGGTATCTTCTGACTCAAGGGAATATTTGCATCTGTTGACCCAACAGTGAGAATCGCACTTACACCCTGTTCAGCCAAACAATCCACTGCCAACTTAACCAAGGGATGATCTACTGTAATCTCTCCCGCGGGTCGCTCCCCGATCACTTCTGCCATGACTTTTACATCCGCCCGATCTGCTTCGATGAGCATAGTCTCCACCTGTTGAATCAAGTCCGCCAATGTGTGCGGGTCTTCCGAACGCAAGTCAAGCTCACATTTTGCTTCTGCTGCCAGCACATTGATGCCCGTCCCGCCCTGGATCGTGCCAATATTCATTGTCGTGCGCGGCTCACGCGGCAACCGAATGGATGTCAACTCTGTGACCAACGCCGCCAGCTCATGCACCGCTGAAGGCTGACCATAATCTGACCATGAATGTCCGCCGCGCGTTTTGGTCGTGATGCGATACCGCCGCACCCCGATCGCACGATGATACACATGTCCATATGCCAACCCCTCCAAAACAAGATACCCAAGCACCTGCGAGCCAAAGCGCTCCACCACGCCGCGCATCCCGCGCAGGTCGCCCAGCCCCTCCTCCCCCACATTCGCCACGAACCAAACATCATGCGGCAGTTCGATTTTCTTCTCACGCAATGACCAGAGGATTCCGAACAACGCCGCGACCCCAAGGGAATTATCCCCGATACCCGGAGCATATATGCGCTCCGCTTCTTTCTTAATCTGGAGGTTGATATTCGGCGGAAACACGGTATCCAAATGGGCGGATACGATCAACGCCTTTGTTTTTTTCTGCTTCCCCGGCAAACGTCCAAAGACATTTCCCAACGAATCGATTGAAACTTCCTTAAGA
This sequence comes from Chloroflexota bacterium, assembly GCA_016875755.1. Classification (GTDB taxonomy): domain Bacteria; phylum Chloroflexota; class Anaerolineae; order Anaerolineales; family Villigracilaceae; genus Villigracilis. Next base: position 4,451 of record VGOX01000071.1, on the reverse strand, counting down.
TTCTCCTTGATGAAAAGATCGCGCACAAACTCGCCGCGCGGACCTTCGTGGAACGTCGGTGCGGAAATTTGCTGAATTTGCATGGTGAGGTCAAGAAGCTTCGATGTGATGGTCATGGTTGGTCTCCCATATTCCTTGATGAAGAAAAAACGCTACACAAAACCACTGCTCCTATATTTCCCTTGCCATTTCCTGCAAAGCGTTCAAGCGTGCTTCTGCGAGCCCGGGCATGACTCCCAATGGATAAAAGGGACCGCTCCCTTCAATTTTTAGTGAAGCAGACACACTTCCATATGTGACGGCAACGATCGGGTCGTTTGTTCTTTGCATGCCAGCTAAAAAGCCGCCACAAAAAGCATCGCCCGCCCCAGTGGGGTCTGCCACCCGTGAAGAATATGCGGGAATTTCAAAACGCTGGTCCGTATCTGCCTTATAAACATATTGCCCCAATGCGCCACGCTTAATGACGACGATCCGCGGACCATGATCGCTGATTCGGCGCGCCATGTCCCACAGGTCGTTGGTTTCACCCCAGAAGAGCGAACGCATTTCATCTTCCGAGGGCAGGAACGCTGTCACGCCTTGCAGGACGATTCTCAGGTCACGCCAGAAGCGGGGTTTCATGTAAAGGGGGTCAGGGTCCAGTGTCACGGTCTGGTTTGAGCCGCTGCCAAATAGATTGACCATCTGGCTTTGGCTGGTAAAGTCAAAGGGGCAGATGTGAATGTAGCGAACATCCCGAATCGTTTTTGGCACATCCAATGCGGCGGGAGCTAGCGGGTCGGTGTCGCGCAGGTTTTTGTGAGTTTCATCAGGCGATTGATATCCCAAAAGGGCTTTTGGAAAGGTGAGTTGCCGCCGCGCGAAATGCGAAACGGCGCTGGAATGGCTGCGTTCGTTTTTGTCAGTGTAGGCGATGAAACTTCGCAGGTCAGCCTGCCCAAGTTCGGGGTGGATGCGGATGCCGCGAATATCAAAACCGCGGTGTTCCAATTCCCCCAGCCATTCATGTGGATAGTCTTCATTCACGCGTGCGATCAACCCAATGGAGGAATCCCACACGGCGAGCCCTGCCGCGGCATAGAGCAGGTTTCCGCCGGGCGTATCCAGTAGAGGTGTGCCCGTTGGCGGCAGGAGATATTCGCGGTTAAGCTTGCCTGCAATGGCAAAGGTCGGTGTCATTCCCCCAAGTATAAAGGATAGACGGTCAGACTTTCATCCACGCGGGTTTCTTTTCTGCGACTTTTTTATAGATCGGGCAATCCTTCGTGTGCGCCCCGGGCAAATAACCCGTGGACATGAGAAATTCGTTCACGATCTCGCCGCCGGTGAAGATGAAGGTGCGTTTGAACAGTTTTGTCCACTCATCTTTTGTAAGAGGGTGGTTTGCATCCAGCCATTTTTTGAATGAACCATATTCCTTTTGCAATTCAAGAACTTTCTGTGCGTTTACGATCGCCGCATTGACCTTGAGCCGGTTACGGATAATGCCTGCATCCTCCAATAGTCGCGCGCGGTCTTTTTCGGTATATTTCGCAATCTTCTCGATCTTGAAATTGCTGTAGGCTTTGCGGAAGTTATCCGCTTTTTTCAGAATCGTGATCCAAGACAGCCCTGCCTGATTGATCTCAAGGACGAGGCGCTCGAAAAGTTCATCATCATTGTTTTGCGGGAATCCGTATTGCGTATCGTGATAATTTTTATTGTAGGTATCTTCCGGATGTGAGTTGCAGTAATCACAGTAGGTGGTCATGGAGTCTCCGTCCGTTTTATCTCGTTGAATTGTTTAATTACATCATCGAAATGCAACTGGTCGTGATAGATGCCGATGCGCAAGGTGACGATCAAATTGATCCAGCCGAAAACGGGGTCATAAAGATGTAAGCTGCCAAGGATGTCTTCTTCTTTGCCTTCGTAGAATTGGCGAATATCGGAGTGAAGTCCGCGCAATTCTGCTTTTGGAGTTTCCAGCGGAACGGGTTTGCGGGTGTTGAAACGCGGCGTCCACAGAAAGCCGACCCATTGCGGGAATTTCGGGTTACGGTACACATCTTCGATCTTGGTTGCGTATGTGCGTGAACGGCGTAAACGTCCATACCAGCCAAACCATCCCCAGAGCCTTTTCACTGCCGGAAGAAACGACGCCATCAACAAATAATTGTGATCGAGAATTTCACCAATGCTCCACTCCTTCGGCGCAGGTCGCTGCCAGAGTTGTTCATCGGTCAAGCCTTCCAACATGGAGAGGACGGTTTCACGCTGGGAGTCCATGAGGTCAAGATAGGATTTTATGATGTCACTTTTCATGGAAAACTACCTCCTCATATCCGCGGACAAAGAATCACCCAACCACCCGAATCTCGCGCGGCATATCGGAGAGGCTTTCCACGCCAGTTTCAGTCACCACCATGTCATCTTCAATGCGCACGCCGTTGCGGCCTGTGAGATAAATGCCGGGCTCCACGGTATAAGCCATGCCGGGCTCGAGCAATTGCATGTTATCGCCGCGCATGTAGGGCGCTTCGTGACCTTCCATGCCGATGCCGTGACCCGTGCGATGCGTGAAATATTTCCCGTAACCCGCCTTTTCGATCACGTCACGCGCAGCCTTGTCCACATCTGCGCAGGGGGCGCCGGGCTTGCCAGCAGCGCGACCCGCTGCATTCGATTCCTGCACAATCGCATGGATCTTTTTGTATTCCTTGTCCACCTCACCCACTGCGAAGGTGCGCGTTAAATCTGAGATGTAGCCATCATAGGCAGCGCCCCAATCCACCACCAGCAGATCGCCTGCCTGCAACTTCCGCTCAGTGGGAGAGGCGTGCGGGTTGGCGGAGTTTGGTCCCGCCGAAACAATCGGCGCAAAGGGAAGTTCAGGTTCAGAGCCATGCTTCAACAATTGCATCACCAACTCCGAAGACAATTCGTGTTCGGTCATACCAATTTTGATCTGGGGAATCACCGCCTCCAATGCATCCTGCGCGATCTTCACGGCTTTGCGCATGGCGTCCACTTCGGCTTTATCTTTTTTGAGACGCAAAGCCGAAAGCACATCGGTCGCATCGGGGAAATCTGCCTCGGGCGCACCCGCCTTGACATGACGGAATTCCATCAGGCGCAGTTGACGCGGCTCGACCCCGATGCGCTTCGCTTCCAACCCCAGGGCTTGGGCTGCCTTCCGAAAAGCAGCATCCCACTCTGACGGATTTTCGCCATAGGCGAAGGCTTGTATCTTGTAGGGGAATAAATCCACTTTGGGCAGTTCGAGTTCGGGCAGCACCAACACGGGGTCTTGATCGGGCGCGATGAACAGCACAACGGGGCGTTCCATCAAATGGAAGTTCAGCCCGCTGAGATACTTCAAGGTAGGACCAGGATTCAGGATAACAGCATCCAGTTCCGAGGTCCGAAGCGAGGCGGTCAGTTTGTCGAGGCGGGTTTTGATCACGAGAGTCTCCTAATCCAATTTATGTTTGCGTTTTGAAAAAGCGTATGAGATCCAATCGACAAGAACGGGGAAAAGCGTATCGATAGCGGTGACGATGCGAAACCACCACGGAATGACCAAGCTGCGGCGTGGACGTTTGGCGACATCCACGATGCGTTTGGCGACGTATTCCGAAGTCATGTGGACACGCAGTTTGGAACGAATGGAACCATAGGCTTTGTTCTTGCCAACGTGACTTCCAAACTCGGTGGTGGCGGGACCCGGGTAAATACCGCTGACCTTGATACCGAACGGCGCAACCTCGCGACGCAGGGAATCAGTGAAGGCGCGTGAGCCTGCCTTGCTGGCAGAGTAACTGGTGATGAGAGGCGGAGAAATAAGACCCGCAACCGAGATCATATTAATGATGTGACCTTCGCGGCGCTCGAACATATAGGGCAACACCTTGCGAGTGACCTGCATCATGCTAATGAGATTGACGCGCACAAGCATATCCAGATCGCGCTGATCGGAATGTTTCTCGAACCAATCCACCCTGCCGATGCCTGCATTGTTGAAAAGGATGTCGATGCGTCCGTACAGATCAATGGCGGTTTTGACCATGTTATCCACATCGTCAGCGTTGACGATATCCACAGGGACGGCAATGGCTTCGCCGCCTTCATCCTGCAAACGAGCGGCAAGGGCTTGCAGACGGTCGATGCGGCGGGCTGCAAGCACGAGCTTGCAACCTTCGGCGGCGAAAAACCAGGCCGCATCCTCGCCAAAGCCAGAGGATGCGCCCGTGATGAGGACGACTTTATCTTTGAGGGAAATGGGAAATAAATTCATAACGGGGTGTATTGTAGAGGCTCCATGAGGATTAAATCATTTCAATTGGGTGCGTTTCATTTGAGTTGAAAGTCAAGCATCACTCTGGTAAAGTGAGTTTGAGCAAACGACTTCAGGAGAAACGCCATGACTTTCAACTCACAAGAGATTATACAGGACATACGCGCAGAAT
>VGOX01000070.1 GCA_016875755.1 Chloroflexota bacterium | reverse complement strand
GAAAATGCCGGGCAATCCCAGGCGTAGCATGACGGATAGCAGTAACGGAAAATCGTCAATTCGTTCGGTGGTAATGGTAAGTTCTGTGCTCATTCCATGAGCTTTCCAGAAATTCACGATTTCAAAATATTTTCAGCGAATGGAAAGAAGAAAGGGTCGCCCTTTATTTGAAACATTTTCAGAAATTCGGATGGGTCGCCCCTACGAAAACGAAACCGCCTTGCTCAACATCGCCGTCAGCAATTTGACCGAATTCTTCAGGTCGTTCAAATCCACCATCTCCGAAGCGGAGTGGACGTAGCGGCACGGCACAGAGATCACACCTGCCATCACACCCGCACGCGTCACCTGGATCGCCCGCGCATCGGTTCCACCGAACAACAGCACTTCACGCTGATAGGGAATCTTCGCCTTTTCTGCCGTCTGGATCATCCAATCCACCACACGCGGGTCGGAGAGCATGCCAGGGTCACGGAACTTCACGCATGGACCCTTGCCCAACTCCATTACCATTTTTATGGAAGCAGGTGTATCACCCGTGGCGGTTACATCCACTGCGATGCCGATATCGGGGTCAATGCCATAGGCGGCAGGACCCGCGCCGCGCACGCCAACTTCTTCCTGCGTGGTGAACACAAAATACAGATCATTTGGCGTGGACTTAATGCTCCGTAATGTTTCGATCAGCACCAGCACACCCGAACGATCATCCATTGATTTGGCAACGAGGCGGTCTCCCATTTCCATGAACGAGCGTTCGAACGCACCGAAGTCACCGACCTTGACAGGGCAATCCTTTTTATTGGTCGCGCCCACGTCAATGTACATTTTGTTGAGCGGGATGGTGCTGTCCACGTTCTCGAAACGGTCATAGCCGACGATGCCCGTCACGCCGTTCATAAAGCGCACGCGCGCACCAAGCGTATATTTGCCGAACGTCCCGCCGACATTGGTGAAGCGCACGAACCCGCGCTTGTCAATGTGGCTGGCGATCACACCGATCTCGTCCATGTGTGCGGCGAGCAAGATTCTTTTCGGGTCTTTCGCACCCTTTGCAGGCTTCTTGCGCACGATCAAATTACCGAGCACATCCACGCGCACTTCATCGGCGAGCGGCTTCACTTCCTTCAGAATCACCTTGCGGACTTCATCTTCGAACCCCGAAGGACCAAATGTTTCAGTGAGCGTTTTGAGCAGTTGTTTCATGAATATCCTCTTATGGTGTCATTGCGAGGGCGGATGCCCGAAGCAATCTCAAAATGATTTTATTGTCCCAACGAAAATGTTTCACCAACGGCATACGTCCTCTCGCCGTCTTTTGTAAATAAATGCGCCTGCGACTTTCCCATCACCGTCCATTCGCCGCCGAGCGTTCCGACCACCGCCGTATCTTCATCCACACCCAGAAGCGTTTCGCCAGCGCGCAACCGTTTACGCAATGCGAACAATAGCGGTTTCCACATCATCGGGAAGGCGTCAAAATGCGGGATGACGAACGCAGTGGGTACGACCCCAAAAACGGGAACCGACCGCAATCCCATCGCGCGGAAATCAGGCACTTCACTGCCAAGAATCATCGCGCCCGCCGAACAACCCGCATACACCCCGCCGCGCTCCCAAACTCTCTGGGCAGATTTCCACACCAAACTATCTTTCATGATCTGATGAAGATACATGGGATTCCCGCCCGAAAAATAGACGACATCCGCTTCTTCCACCGCCGCAGCATGACTCTCATCATTGGCAGAGTCTGCGTCTGTAACAGGGACAGCCACCACGTCCGCGCCGAGGCGGGTGAAATGCTCCACGCCCATCTTCGACCAGCGATTCACGCTTGCATCGCCTTCCTGTCCCGCCGCCGTCGGCAGGCAGACCACACGCGGCTTGCGTCCATCCGCGCCGCAATTTGCGAGCAGGTACGCATCCACGTCATTCATGACAGGTAAATATTCACCAGAACCAAGTAAAGCGATTAGACCATTCATTTTTTGTCATTGCGAGTGGCGTTTGCTGCCACGAAGCAATCTCCTTGTTCGATTGAAAGATTGTGTCGTCGGGCTAGCGCCCTCCTCGCAATGACGAATCCATGTCCTTCAACGCCGCATGGATTAAGTTCAATGTATTCTTCCAATCATCCACGCGGGAGACGCTGACGGGTGAGTGGGTATAGCGGTGTGGCACCGACACCGAGACGACGGGCACGCCCGCGCGCGTTTGTTGGATCGCGCCTGCATCCGTGCCGCCCCCGCCAGGCTGGCGGAATTGATAGGGAATCTTGTGCTTCTCCGCCGTCTCCGCGAGAAACTTGACGAGGCGCGGGTCACTGATGACGGGGGAATGTGCTGGGTAAATGGCGGGACCCAAACCAAGCTGGGTGTTATAGCTGATGTTTTCCCTGCCTTCGTAATCGGGCAGGTCACGCGAAGGCGTGGAGTCGATGGCGATGGCGAGGTCGGGGTTGAAGTAATGGGCGGCCACTTTTGCGCCGCGCAGACCGATCTCTTCCTGCACGCTGAACGCCAGACACAATTCGATATTCTTCGGCGTGTGTTTGAGCAGTTCGATGAGGATCGCCACACCGATGCGGTCGTCAATGGACTTGGACATGATGGACGGACCAACACGCTTGAATTTTGTCGCAAACGTGGCGCGGTCACCGACTTTGGCTTTGCCTTCGGGACCGAGGTCGATGCGCATGGAATCCACCGAAATGGTGTTCTGACGCTCCGAGGCGGTGGTCATGTGAATGGGTTTTGCACCGATTACGCCGACGGTATGGTCTTTGCCAACAAATACCTGCTTGCCAACCAAATGGCGCGGGTCGATGCCGCCGACGGTTTCAAATTGGAAGAACCCGTCGCCGTCATCTGCCACGATCATAAAACCGACTTCGTCCATGTGGGCATCGAGCAGAACGCGCAGCGGTTTTTTTGCGGTGGATTTCTTCCGCACCAACACACTGCCGAGAGCATCCACTTTTACTTCGTCGGCGTAGGGTTTCACTTCATCCAGTACGATGCGGCGTACTTCACCTTCAGCGCCTGAAACTGCCATGGCGTTGCAAAGTTTTTCAAGGAGTTTGATTTGTGATGAGCCAATGGATAGCATGATTAATCCCACACGATTCTTTCAATAAAATCCGCTTCGAGCGAGGCGATGAATTCCGCCAGCAACCGCCCTGCGCGTTGAATGTCCTTCATTGCCACCAATTCCACGGGCGTGTGCATGTAGCGCTGTGGAATGCTCAATACCATTGTAGGGATACCTTCCGCGACCAACTGCATCGCGTCTGCATCGGTGGAGGAGTATTCGGGCATCATGTCGTCATGCACGGGAATCTCGACGCGCTCCGCCACTTCCTTGAAACGCTTATAAAGGAACGGGTGAATGCTGGGGCTAATGCCGAGCGTCACGCCTTTGCCGATGCCGAAGGTTTGATATCCGCTCGAGCCTCTGCCTTTGCCGAAGGTCATATCCACGGCGACGGCAATGGTGGGGCGCAGTTGAAAGGCGGAGGTTTCCGCGCCGCCAAGCGTCACTTCCTCTTGCACGGATGCGACTGCCCACACATCCCACACATGGGATTTGGATTGCAATTCTTCCAGGCAGATGGTGAGCGCGGCGACAGATGCGCGGTTATCGAGCGTGTGTCCGCTCACGCATCCTCCCGACATTTCAACTGGTTCTGTTCCAAAGGAGACTCTGTCTCCCACCCGAACTTTTTTCGCGATTTCGTTCGGTGTGAGGCCTGTGTCAACGAGTAAATATTTCAGTGCGATCACGCCGCTGCCTTCTCCGTCGGGGAGCAGGTTGGCGGGCGGCATGGCGACCACGCCATATAAGTCTTCGCCCGTCGAAGCGTGGACGATGACGGGTGTGCCAGGCAGCACGCGTGCGTCAATGCCGCCGATGTTGGTGACGTAGAGGAACTCGTCCACAATGCGGTAGACCATCAAGCCGATGGCATCCATGTGAGTGGCGATCATCACAGACGGCCGAATGCTTTTCTTTAGCGAACCAGCTTTCAATCCATGAAGCGAGCCGAGTTTGCTTTGAGTCAACTCATTCACCAGTGGAGTCCACTTTTGTTTGATGAGGTTGGCAACAGGGACTTCATGTCCCGATACGCCTGAAACTGAGATAAGGGATTTTAGAAATGGAAGGATGTCACTCATGGGAATGCTGTTGGAGATGGGGATGAGGTGTTGGTTGGTGTTGGTGTATTGGTTGGAGATGGAGTGTGGGTATTGCTTGGCGTTGGGGATGGTGTGTTGGTAAAGGTCGGTGTATTCGACGGAGTAAAGGAAGGAGTGAAGGTGGGTGTAATGCTGGGAGTGTTGGTCAACGTGGGCGTTTCGGTGTGAGTGGACGTGGGCGTTTCGGTAAAGGTCGGTGTGGCAGTACCAGTGACGATCTCAGGTATGCCGCTGGCTGTGGGGGTTTCCAATGTAGCTGTTTGAGTTAGAGTGGGGGTTGCGCGTGGGTCGGGTGCAAAGGAAAGAGCGATGAATCCAGCGCAATAACAAGGGATGGTAGCAATAACGACCGCGAGTAATCTCGTACGGCGGCGCGTGCGGGTTGTGGTATCAGCATCCAGCATAATGGTTCGATTATAATCCATGAGATTGGCGCCTTTTTATGATTCCACGACATCTTCGAATTTCTGGTTTTTTATCGTATCGTGATCCGATCGATCTTGATTTTTCCCTGATCAACCTTGCCTGTATCTCGGGTCATAATGGTGCGGGGAAGTCTTCGCTGTTGGATGCGTTTACCTGGTCGTTGTTTGGTGAAGCGCGCGGCAAAGGTACAGACGTGATCAATTTGAGTCAGGATGTGAAAGCGGCGGAGGTGGCGTTGACCTTTGAATATGAAGGCAATGTTTATCGTGTGCAAAGAACTTTGCCGAGGGGGAAGAGTACGGTTCTTGAGTTTCAAGTTTTGGATGGGGAGCGGAAGGCGGAAGGCGGAAGGCAGGAGTTAGAAGGCGGGATTTGGAGACCGTTGACAGAGAAGTCTACGCGTGAGACTCAGGCACGGATTGAACGCACGCTTCAACTCGACTATGAGACTTTTATCAACGCTTCGTTCTTTTTGCAGGGGAAGGCGGATCAGTTCACCCAAAAGAAAGCCAGCGAACGCAAGGCTGTTCTGAGTACCATCCTTGGTTTGGAAATTTGGAATACCTACAAGGACCGTACTGCCGAAAAGCGGAAATTACTTGAGCGCGATGTGGACGAGATCGATGGTCGTATCGCTGAAATCGATGCCGAACTTTCCGAGGAAGACGTCCGCAAGATGCGTTTGCAGGAGTTGGAATCCAGCCTCGTGCAATTGAGCAATGCGCGGCTGGCACAGGAAAAGACGCTGGAAAATATAAAAAATACAGCGGCAGTTTTGAACGAACAGCGCAAGTTGATGGAAACCCTTGCCAAGTCATTGGGGAATTCACGCGCATCGTTGGCGGGGCTTGAAAATCGTCTCGCTGAGAAAGAAACCGAGTTGGCGCAGTATGCCGACCTTGTGACCCGTGCCAAGGAAATTGAATCCACTTATAAGGCATGGCAAAAAGTGCGCGCCGATGTGGAGAAGATGGATGGAGTTGCCGCGCAATTTCGTGAGCACGACGAGAAACGTCAGCCGTTGCTGCGTGAGATCGAAGTGGAAAAAGCAAAACTGGAACAAGAGTTGGGGGAACTTGGCAGGCAGTATGCAGTGATCAGTGATCAGGTGTCGGGGATTGCGGAATTGGAAGAACAGTTGGAATCGGCGCAGTCCGCTTTGGGTGAAGCCGAAAGCCGCATCAAAGAACGTGCTGAACTCGAAGCCTCACGCAATGAAGCGCGTGAGCGGCAGGCGGCAATGAAGGTGGAAAATGAAACCTTGCGCACGCAAATGGATGAACTCAAGATTCGCATCGACGCGCTGAGCGTGGCGGAAGGTGCGGAATGTCCATTATGCGGACAACCGCTAAGTGACGCGCATCGCAAATCCACGCTGAAGCAGTTGGAAAAAGAAGGGAAAGAAAAAGGCGACGCCTTCCGTAAAAACGTAGCCGAAAGCAAAATTCTTGAAGAACGAGTTGCAAGTTGCGAGGCGCGAATTAAGAGTTTATCGAATGCTGACTTGGAACGGGTGAAATTTTCCAATTCCATTTCGCAAGTCACACTTCAATTGGAATCGACCACTGCGCAAAACAAGGACTGGGAACGATCGGGCGCGAAACGTCTGAAAGAGATCGAGAAGGTGCTAGGCAGTGAGAAGTATGCCGTTGAAGCGCAAAAAGCTCTCAAATCACTCGATAAGGAACTTTCCAAACTCGGCTATGACGTATCCACGCACAATGCCAAACGTGCCGAAGAACTTGAACTACGTGAAGTGGAAGTGGATTATCACAAACTGGATTCAGCGCGCGAGGTCAGCAAACGCATTGAAAAAGAAATCAAGGAATTGGAAAAAGAAGTAATAAGTAAAAGGGGAGAGGTGGAAGAGCAGGAAGCGGTTTACAACGAAGCCGCCGAGCAGTTGGCAAAGTCTGAAGCGGAGTCTCCGAATTTGCAGGAGGCGGAGCGCAAACTTTTTGATCTGCGTGAGGATGAAAATCGCGTCCGTGATGAGGCGGGGGCGGCTCGTCAGCGCGTAGAGGTTTTGTCCACGTTGCGCGCGCGCAAAGCAGATTATGCCTCACAGCGCGAAGAACTCAACCAGAACATCCTGCGCCACAAATCGCTTGAACGTGCTTTCGGCAAAGACGGCGTGCCTGCCCTACTTATCGAACAGGCGCTGCCGCAGATCGAGCAGAAAGCCAATGATTTGCTTGACCGTTTGAGCGACGGGCAAATGTCCATCCGCTTTGTGACGCAGGCGGAGTACAAAGATAAAAAACGCGATGACCTGAAAGAGACGCTTGATATTCAGATCAGTGATGCGTCTGGCACGCGTGATTACGAAATGTACTCGGGTGGCGAAGCCTTCCGTGTCAATTTTGCGGTGCGGCTGGCGCTTTCCGAAATTCTTGCGCAACGAAAAGGCGCGCGCTTGCAAACCCTCGTCATAGATGAAGGCTTCGGCTCACAGGATGTGCAGGGGCGTCAGCGTCTCATCGAAGCCATAAACGCGGTCAAAAATGATTTCGCAAAAATTTTCATCATCACGCATCTTGACGAACTCAAAGACGCCTTCCCGAATCGCATCGAAATTGAAAAGTCCGAGCGGGGCAGTACGGTGCGGGTCGTGTAAGATTTTCGACTTGTGACGCAAATGACCTACTTCATCATTTCCACCATTCTTTTCATACTCGGCATCATCGTCATCTACTGGGTTCACAACCAGTATCACCTTGATATTACAGTCACGCCTGCGCCGCCGCCTGCAAACGCCCCGCTGATTTCAATTTGCATTCCCGCTCGCAATGAAGAAAATAATATTCGCCGTTGCGTCGAATCCGCGCTTGGGCAGGAGTATCCAAATCTCGAAGTGATCGTTTTGGATGACCGCTCCACTGATGCGACTCCGACTCTATTGAACGAACTCACGTCCCGCGACTCTCGCCTCATCTCAATCAACGGCTCAGACCTACCTTCGGGCTGGGCAGGAAAACCCCATGCCTTATACCAAGCTGCAACAGTTGCCCGCGGCGAATGGTTGTGTTTTGTGGATGCAGATACCTTCCTTGCGCCCAATGCACTTTCGTCCGTGTTGGCAAAGTCTCGGGAAACAGAAGCAGATCTGTTCACGATCATGACGCGCCAGATCCTCGGCTCGTTTTGGGAGAAGACCGTCATGCCGCTCGTCATGACCGCCCTCTCAGTCGGGTTTTCCCCGCGCAAGATCAATGACCCCAGCCGCCGTGATGCTGTTGCCAATGGACAGTTCATCTTCATTAAACGCTCGGTGTATGATGCCATCGGCGGGCACGAAAAAGTGAAAGACCAGATCGTGGAAGATAAAGCCATCTCTGAGCAGGTGAAGTGGAATGGCTACCGCCTGATTGTGGCGGATGGTTCACAGGTGGTCAGCACGCGCATGTACACATCGCTGCCGACCATGTGGGAAGGTTGGACGAAAAATATTTATCTCGGTCTGCGCGATCATCCGTCCATGTTGCTGTTGGGTGCTTTCGGCGCGACGTTGGCGTTGATCGCGGCGTTGTTCCTGCCTGTGTGGCTTCCGCTTGGACTGGTTTGGTATTTCAATGGCGGCGGGTGGATGGCGATTGCCGTTGCAGTGCAAGCCTTAATAGTTTGGAGTTATCTTCTATATATCCGTGCTGTGATTGCTGAGAAAATGGGCATCTCCCGCTGGTACGCATGGACAACACCGCTGGGGGCAGGTGTATTCGCCGCCATGATGCTCACGTCCGCATGGAAGGTACTCTCGGGGCGGGGGGTCACGTGGCGGGGTAGAAAATATCGCCCCACTACGTGCTGATTTATAAATAAAAGAAAACCCTGCTTATTTAGCAGGGTCTTCTTTTATTTTGAGAATTTACTCGAAGTAATAATATCCCTCACCAGGATTGGGCCATTCGTTATAGTCCTGCCCATTTGGATAATGTTCATATTCATCTGTCAACGACAATTAGAAATGGACATGGCGACAATTAGAAATGCCCATGGGATGGGATGCTGGGAGTGCGGCGGGGGCTAGCCCCCGCCGCACTCCCAGCATCGAAAAAAATTATT
>VGOX01000069.1 GCA_016875755.1 Chloroflexota bacterium | reverse complement strand
ATGCGCCGCACTACGGACCTCGAACCTGCCATCTTCGATCCAGACATAAACGGGGCTGGAAGCTTTTCCAGTAATCCATAGCCCGTCGTAGCCAGCCTTGCGAAGTTCAGGTCCCCAGAAGCCACCGATGTTGGATTCAGCCCACAGATTTGTTGCGGGTCCTTTTCCACAGATCACAAAACGCCCTGTAGTGGGACCATTCGTCCCAGCCAACGGTCCGTTGAGAAAAAGCAAAGGAGACTCAGGCGAGAGCGGGTCAAGTTTCTCCGTGAGATGGGGGTATAAAATACGCGCAGCAAGAGATGCGCCTCCGAGAAAATCACGCTCCCATTCTTTGGGGATGATAAATTCTTCGGAAGTGTTATCAGCGAGATTGATCTTTAGGATGGGAAGCATTTGATTTACGATTTACACAATCTCTTTCGTCACTTCCTGCGCCACACGGACAAAGTCCAATACTGTGGGGACATTACGCATCATATATGCCATACTGCCATTGACCTTCAACTTCATGGTCATCATGGCTGTCATGGGATTCAACTTACCTGTCAACACAGCAGTGATGTTGTTGTAGGTCGCGCTCAATTTAAAGGCGGTGTTGGGGTAGGCAGATGCAGCGGGGTTGTAATCCACTTTTCGACACTTACCATGCCACAGGTCCAGATAGAACGTAAGCGGCTCCTTTAAATTCCCCTCGGGTTCGATATTGAAAAACAGATCACCCTCCCAATTTTTTGCAATCTCTGCATAATGTTCATCAGAATTGAGTTTCTCTTCCAACCCCTTCAACCATTCTTCACTCGGAAATATCGCGGACATCGACCTGCCTCCATTTTATTTTAATAAGTAATTTTACCATCATGAAATACATGAAAATCCTTGCAAAAATGTAAAAAATAGTCTATCCTTAACCGTGCAGAAAGAATGTCTTTCTGTGGCAATTCAGCCGATTGCCAAATCTTTAATATATCTCGGAGGAGATGAAAATGAAGAAACTGTTCGCCCTTGTCAGCGTGCTCATGCTGGCATCCCTTGTCCTCGCCGCTTGTGGCGGCAGCGCCAGCCAGGCTGAAGATTTGCTTGGCGCCATCAAGGAACGTGGTTATGTCCTCGTTTCAACCGACCCCAATTACGAACCTCAGTCATTATTGAATACTGCCGGCTCACGCCCCGCAGACACCAAGTGCCCGTCTGATGCGTTGACCACTGCTGAAATGCAGGGCTTCGATGTGGACGTTGCCATCGCCATCGGTAATGGCCTCGGTGTTGAAACCTGTTTCGCCACCCCCGATTGGGACATCATCACCGCCGGATCCTGGGCTGACAAGTGGGATATCAGCGTTGGTTCGATGACCGTCACCACTGCCCGCCAGCAAATTCTGGATTTCAGCACCCCCTACTACTACACCCCTGCGGTCATCGCGGTCCGCAACGACTCTGGCTTGAGCAGCCTTGCTGACCTCGAGGGACAGGCTCTTTGCGTCGGCAGCGCCACCACCTACGATCAGTGGTTGAGCGGTGACATTGAAGGTCTCGGCCTGCCCGAAACCTCCATCTACGCCCAACCGCCCGCCAACATCACCGTCGTTCCGCTGCCCACTGACCAAGAATGCGCCCAAGCCATCGCCGCTGGACGTGAGGACTTCGTTGGTTACGTAACCTCCGAAACCGTGGTCAATGCTAACATCGCAGCAGATTTCCCCGTTGTGAAGCTCGGCTCAGCAGTCTACTCGGAAGATCTCGCCGCCGCAGTTGACAAGAGCGCCAGCCTGCCCACCGCCAGCTTCCTCGCCGAAGTCAACAAGATCATCGAAGGTATGCATGCTGACGGCACACTTTCCGAACTCTCCAATAAGTGGTTCGGCGAAGACTTGACCCAAGATCCCAACTAAGTACTACTAACAACACCGAAGGGAAGCGGTTTCATACCGCTTCCCTTTATTTCTATCAAAAAGGTGATAAACCGATGAGCGCATTTGGCACAGAAAACAAAGGCGAAGTCAAATCACAGGGCGATTTGTTGTTTGAAGCCCAACAAAGGCAAAAACAGCGGTTCAATCGAAACGTGGGGGCTTCATGGGGTATCTTTTTCCTTATCATCGTGTATTTTTTCAGCGGGCAAAACTTCCTTGGCATAAAGACCATTGAATTAAATACCGAATTCATTATTAACAACATGGGATTCATTGCCAAGGGTCTGCCGCAAACCTTATTGGTTTCCGTCCTCGCGATCACGCTCGCCATGATCCTTGCGCTTCTTGCCGCGCTGGGACGTCTCTCCACCTTCCCACCTCTGTACGCGCTCAGCACATTCTACGTCTCGCTCATTCGCGGAACGCCGCTTTATTTACAGATATTCTTTTTCTTCCTTGCCCTACCCCAATTGGGAATCGTTCTCACGGGTCTGTTGGCAGGTGTTTTGGCACTTGGTTTGAACTATGGCGCCTATATGAGTGAGATCTTCCGTGCAGGGCTTGCCTCCGTTGGAAAGGGCCAGATCGAAGCCGCCGCAGCACTGGGCATGACTCCCTGGCAGACGATGCGCCGCGTGGTCTTACCACAGGCACTGCGCTTCGCCATTCCGCCCGTTGGCAATGAATTCATCGCCATGACGAAAGACTCCGCGCTGGTTTCTGCAACAGGGTTTGTACAGGAGATCATGTGGCGTGCCACCCGTGTGGGACGTGCCCAATTCAACAATCTGGAAGCGCTCATCATGGCGGCCGTCTTTTACTGGGTGATGACACTGATCCTCACCTACGTCCAAAGCATTATCGAAGCCCGCCTCTCCAAAGG
This sequence comes from Chloroflexota bacterium, assembly GCA_016875755.1. Lineage (GTDB taxonomy): Bacteria > Chloroflexota > Anaerolineae > Anaerolineales > Villigracilaceae > Villigracilis. The sequence goes on along the minus strand of VGOX01000069.1, from coordinate 5,956 downwards.
AGACCGATAGAATGTCCACCATTGTAAAAATCTCCAACCTCGACAAATATTTTGGACGTTTACATGTATTGAAAAATGTCAGCCTTGAAGTGGCTGAACGCGAAGTCGTCTGCTTGATCGGACGCAGCGGCTCGGGCAAAAGCACCCTGTTACGCTGCATCAATTTTCTCGAAGAGCCTTCCCATGGCTCTATTGAAGTGGACGGCCTGCACGTGAACAGCGGTGAAAAAGGAAGAGCGCATCGTCAGCTGGTGCATGACGTGCGCCTGAAAACAGGAATGGTCTTTCAGGAATTCAATCTCTTCCCGCACATGTCGGTGTTGGAAAACGTCATTGAAGGCCCTGTCACCGTCAAAGGCATGGACCGCCAACAAGCCATTGAACTTGCCGAGCATAACCTTGATAGCGTTGGTTTGCTATTCAAAAAAGACGAATATCCCAACCGCCTCTCTGGCGGACAAAAACAACGCGTCGCCATTGCCCGCGCCCTGACGATGGAACCGCGCGTCATGCTCTTCGATGAACCCACATCCGCGCTTGACCCCGAGCTCATCGGCGAGGTGCTGAACGTCATGAAAAAGGTCGCCAAGGACGGCATGACCATGCTCGTCGTCACCCATGAAATGGGCTTCGCCCGCGAAGTGGCAGACCGTGTCATCGTTATGGCAGATGGTGAATTGATCGAAGACGGAAAGCCAGAGCAGATCTTCAATGAACCCAAAGACCCCCGCACCGAAGCACTCATTGTTCGTTACCGTACAGGCAGCGGTTAATGGTCGTTGCCATCACCCGCAAAGTCAGCCCGCGCTTCAATGAATGCGAAATTACCCACATCGATCGTACGCCCATTGACCTTGAGATTGCCCGCGCTCAACATGATGAATATGTAAAAGCGCTCGCGCGTGCTGGGTGTCAGGTGGTTGAACTTCCCGAAGAACCAGATCTGCCCGACTCGGTTTTCGTTGAAGACACGGCTTTCATTTTGCCCGAGGCTGCCGTCATTACCAGGCCAGGCCCCGATTCACGCAAGCCCGAAACCGAATCCATCATCCGCGCTTTGTCACCTTATCGCACTCTTGTGCATATCACAGAGCCTGCAACGGTTGATGGCGGCGATGTGCTCATACTTGGAAATAATATCTACGTGGGCTTGTCCACACGCAGCAACATGCAGGCCGTCGATCAACTGAACGAAGCACTTGGCAAGTTTGGTTACAAGGTTCTCGGAGTTGAACTAACAGATTGCCTGCATCTCAAAACCGCCGTGACGCGTGTGGATGACACAACTCTGCTCATCAACAAGAACTGGGTGGACGACTCTCACTTCAACGGATTTCTTCTCATCGACGTGGACGCCTCAGAACCCTTCGCCGCAAATTGTTTGCCCGTCAACGGCACAATCATCTACCCGACGACCTTCCCGAAGACCCAAAAGATGCTCGAAGAAAAGGGGTACAGCGTGGTCAATGTACATTTGGATGAATTGGCAAAGGCGGAGGGGGCTGTGACCTGTTGCAGCTTGATCATAGAAACAACTTGAAGCATGGCGAATGCGTCCATGCTGAATCAGCTTCAAGGTCGAAAATGAAGCGGGTATAATCCCCATCCATGCAGCCTCAGGATATAAATCCAATGTAGTTGATTTTGTTTAAAATAAAAGACATCCCTGAATACTTGGGATGTCTTGTGCGCTGGAGAGGACTTGAACCTCCACGCCTTGCGGCACATGGCCCTCAACCATGCCTGTCTGCCAATTCCAGCACCAGCGCGCGAGCAGGCAGTATTATAATCGGCTTGCTTTTCTTGTCAAGCACAGATTTTCAATAAAGGAGATTGATCGACATGGCTCGAATCGTTGTAGATGCAATGGGAAGTGACGACCACCCAACCCCTGATGTTGTGGGCGCAGTGCAATCTGCCCGCGAGTATGGAGTGGAAATTATTCTGGTCGGTGATGAAGAGAAGATCAAGCCTGTACTGGACGCGCAAAACACACAGGGACTTAACATCCGCACTGTTCACGCGCCTGAAATGCTAGGCATGGACGATAAAGGTGAAAAACTTGTGTTGAAAGCCCGCGCCAAAGATTCGAAGAATTCGATGGCAGTCGGCATGGACTTAGTGAAGAACGGTGAAGCCGATGCATTTGTGACGGCTGGCAACACAGGTGCAGGTATGGTCACTGCCCTCTTCCGCCTCGGACGCATCCGTGGAGTGGATCGCCCAGCCCTGGCTCCCATCTTCCCCACCGCAACTGGAACTTGCGTTGTGTTGGACATCGGCGCAAACCCAGATTGCAAACCTGAAAATCTTTTCCAATTTGGGATTCTGGGAAGCATTTATGCAGAGAAGGTGCGCGGAGTGAAAAACCCCAAAGTTGGGTTGATCTCAAACGGAGAGGAAGAAGGCAAGGGCAATGAACTTGTAAAAGCAGCCACGCCGCTTTTCAAGGCATCCAACTTGAATTATTTCGGCAATGTCGAGGGCAAGGAAGTCATCGGTGGGAAGGTGGATGTGGCGGTGACAGACGGCTTTACAGGCAATGTCATGCTCAAGTCATCTGAAGCGGTTGCAAAGTTGATCACTGATAAGATCCGCGAGATCATCAAAAACGGCAGCATCCTCACCAAGATCGGTGGACTGCTGGTGAAGCCTGCGCTCGGTGCGATCAAACGCCTGCTTGACCCCGCTGAACAGGGTGCTGCTCCCATGCTTGGCATCAACGGATTGGTCTTTATCGGTCATGGCCGCTCGGACGACTTCGCCATCAAGAATGCCATTCGTGTGGCAAAACACGCAGTAGATGTAAAAGTCTTAGACGCAATGAAATCAGCCATCGAAGAGAGTTTGAAAAAATAACATGAAGATCATCAAGAACGAGAAACTTATCAAACGGAACGGAACGATCGGTCAGTACTTAAGCCTTGGTGCGTTGGTGGTACTTGGCGTGGGCATGTATATTTCCTTTACCCGCCCCGAGCTATTCACCATCTCCCTGATCTGTCTGGCTGTCGGCTTTATCATGACACAAGTTGGCATGTATATGGGTACCCGCTACGGACGCTCCCCGCGCCCCGACGAAAGGCTGGATGCAGGCCTAAAAGGTTTGCATAGCGAATTTCACATGTTCCATTACACTGCTCCAGTATCTCACTTACTGGTAGGACCGTCAGGTGTGTGGGTCATCCTGCCCTTCCAACAAGGCGGACAAATATTCTTTGACAAGAAACGCTGGAGAGTACGCGGCGGCGGATTCTTTCAAGCGTATATGCGCGTATTCGGGCAGGAAGGCATCGGCCGCCCAGACCTTGAAGCGGAAGGTGAACCCACATCTTTGAAAAAATTCCTCGTAAAGAATTTGGGCGAATCGAACGTCCCTGAGATAAAACCCATTTTGGTCTTCACCAATGAAAAGGTCGAGTTGGAAGCGGGCGAATCGCCCATCCCTGCAATGAAACTAAAACAACTCAAGGAATTCATGCGTCAGGGCGCAAAGAGCCGCGCACTGACAAGCGAGCAGGTCGCCCAGATCACGAATCTGTTTTCAGCCGAATAATTCGGAAATACACAAGGCGCGGCATTTATTTTGAATAAATGCCGCGCCTTAATGGTACACTTGTTCTAATATGACCATCATCGTTTCTTTGGACATCGAAACCACCGGGTTGGATGAAAACCGCGAAGCCATTATTGAGGTTGCCGCTGTCAAATTCAATGGGTGGCGCATCGAAGGCGAATTCAATACACTCATTAATCCCGGCAAACAAATCCCTGATTTCATCACAGGCTTAACAGGCATAGACAATGCCATGGTGAGCAATGCGCCGCGCCTGCGCGACATTGCCCATGAACTCACCGCCTTCGTCGGTGATGCGCCCATTTTGGGGCACAATGTCAAATTCGATATCGGCTTTTTGCGCAAGGCGGGGTTGTTCGAATATCAACAAACCATTGACACCTACGAACTCGCCTCCGTACTCATGCCAGCCGCCAGCCGTTATAACCTCGGCGCACTCGGCCAGCAATTGAACATCCCCCTCCCAGCCACGCACCGTGCGTTGGACGATGCCCGTGTTACGCATGCCTGTTACGTCCGACTGCTCGACCTTGCCAGCGAGCTTTCGCTTGAGACTCTGCAAGAGATCGTGGAACTCGGCAATTTCGTCGATTGGGACGCCGGCTGGGCGTTTGAACAAGCCCTGCAAGCCCGCGTGAAGGAAGGCATCAAGCCGAAGAAGACAACCCGCTCCTCATTCCCCAAACCGACGCTGGCTCCAATAACCCAAAAAGATGCGCCATCGGTACAGCGCACGGAAGAGCCAATTCCGCTTGACCCTGAGGAGGTCGCTTCAGTTCTCGAATACGGCGGTCCATTCTCGCAGTACTTCGAATCCTACGAACATCGCGGCGAGCAAGTGGAAATGCTCAAGGCGGTCACGAATGCCTTGTCACAAGGCAAACATCTCATGGTTGAAGCAGGAACGGGTGTTGGTAAATCCTTTGCCTACCTTGTGCCTGCTGCGTGGTTCGCATTTCAGAACAATACCCGTGTAGTCGTTTCCACCAATACCATCAACCTGCAAGACCAGCTCATCAAAAAAGACATCCCCGACCTGAAAGCTGCCCTCAACATGGACGTGCGCGCCGCTGTCTTGAAGGGACGCATCAACTACCTCTGCCCGCGCAAAGTGGGCTTCATGCGCTCGCACGGACCTGCCAACGCCAATGAAATGCGCGTTCTCGCAAAGCTGATCGTCTGGCAATTGGAAAATACCAGCGGTGACCGCAACGAATTGAACCTGAATGGTCCCATTGAACGCGAGGTATGGTCGCGACTCTCAGCGGAGGATGATAACTGCTCAACAGAAACATGCCTCGGCCGAATGGGAGGCGCATGTCCGTTCTACTGCGCAAAACAGGCGGCGCAAAATTCCCATCTATTGATCGTCAATCACGCCCTTTTGTTATCCGATGTTTCGACAGGTAGCAAGGTTTTGCCCGAATACGATTATGTCATTGTGGATGAAGCACACCACATGGAATCGGCGGTCACGAGCGCACTGTCGTTCCGCATGACGCAAAACGACCTCGACCGCATGTTAAAGGAATTGGGCGGCTCGTCTGCGGGTGTGCTCGGCAGGATGTTGACCGAAACACACAACGCGCTTCGCCCCTCCGACTTTGGCTTGCTCCAGCAAAAATCGAAACGCGCCACCGACCAGACATTTCGACTCGAACAGCTTTCCAAGGAATTCTTTCTGTATCTGGGCGAGTTCATCAATGCACAGCGTGAGGGTCAGCAACAGAATAACTATTCATGGCAGTTGCGCGTTGTGCCGTCCACCCGCTCGGTGCAAGGCTGGGACGATCTCGAAATGCTGTGGGGGCAGGTAAGCGAGACGATGTCTCACCTGATCAAAACAATGGACGAAATTTACAAGGCGCTCGGCGAGTTATCTAGTGACGGTTATGACAATGTGGAAGATGTGATGGGCAGTTTGAGCACCCTCATCCGCCGCATGACCGAAGCGGAAACTGCCGCATCCGGCATGATGCACAAGCCATCCAACGAGTTGATCTACTGGATCGAAGTCAACCCGCGCGGCGAAAGATTGTCACTCAATGCAGCGCCGTTGAAAGTCGGACCGTTGGTGCAAAAACATCTTTGGTACGAAAAAGCCAGCGTCATTATGGCTTCCGCCACGATGACCACCCACGGCGATTTCCGCTACGTCCGCAACACACTCGCCGCCGATGAAGTAGACGTGCTCTCGCTCGGCTCGCCATTCGATTATGAATCCAGCACCCTGCTGTATGTCGCCAACGACATGCCTGAGCCGAACAATTTCAACTATCAGCAGGCGCTAGACCGTACCCTTATTTCCACTGCCAAAGCCACAGGCGGGCGGATGCTTGTACTATTTACCTCGTATGCAGCTTTGAAGAAAACTGCGCA